>JAFYCG010000201.1 GCA_017539825.1 Solobacterium sp.
CCAAAAGCTTTCCCTGTTCATTCACAAGAATTGCCTTTTCTCCGTCCAGTTCATCTTTCTGTACCTGCAACAGAGACTTATCATTCTCAAGATCTGCTTTTGCAACTTCAAGATCCGCTTTAGCGACTTCAAGCTCTGCTTTCTGATCGGCCATCAGATCCATCATCTCTACAAGCTGATCCGTTGTCTTTGTATCATAGTCTGCAATGGCATTGAATCCGTTAATGATGCGCATTAATTCATCAAAGGATGTTGCTCCCATGAGAATATCCGTATACTGGTTCACACGCATGCTGCCCTGTTCAACCGCCATACGGTTTAACAGTTTTCCCTGTATTTCATCAATGACTGCCTGTGTTGCATCAATCTCTGCCTGTTTGTCATCAATTTCCAGCTGCTTGTTGTCGATTTCTGTCTGCTTGGCATCAATCTCCGCCTGTTTGGCATCGATCTCTGCCTGCTTGGCATCGATTTTTACCTGCATTTCCTGGATTTCAACCTTTTTGTCATCAATCTGTCCCTGATAAGCAGCAATTTCTTCAGCATATTTTTCAATATCTTCCAGATACTGCTCGCGTTTTGCCTCAATCTCTTTCAGCTGTTCGCCAAGTTCCGTTTTTTGATCCTTCAGATAATTTGCATATGCAGTACATGCTTCCTTGTCTTCCGAGGTAAAAGTCGTACCGGAACACTTGTCATTCCAATAGGAACTGTCAGAATAATCCGGTTCTGCATGAACATATGTCAAAGTGGAAAACAGGCTGACTGCCAATAAAAGATGCAACGCCTTCTTCAAGCGGATCATCTTCTCCACCTCAGCTGTTTATTGACGGAGAACCAGCTTCCCAAAAGACCGACGATAATCCCCACCAGCAACAGTATACCGCAAAGGTAATACAGGAAAGGGAACGGTGCTTCCATCTGGAACATCTGTGAGAAGATCACACCGCCGCTGGCTTCATAAGAGAGCTGATATACCCAGTATGTCAGTCCGATCGGAAGCAGAGCACCGAGGAAGCCGATAATAATACCTTCCCATACAAACGGCGCACGGATAAAACCGTTGGTTGCACCGACGTTGCGCATGATGCGGATTTCATCTTCTCTGGCGGAAATCGTCAGCTTAATCGTATTCTGGATCAGGAAGATCGCTAACAATGACAATGCAGCGACAAGGATTGCCCCGAATTTACGTACGTTTTCCAGTACACGCACAATATCCACAGTACTCTGGCCACCGTAAGTAACTTCAAATACGCCTTCAATTTCCTTGACCTGATCGGCAATATCCTTAATTTGAGAACCCTGTGCCGCTTCAACATAGAATGCATCATGCATCGGATTGACACCGGCACTGTAAGTTGTCATAAATTCCCTGACCCTTTCATCTTTATAGTGGTCAAGATAATACTGATATTCTTCATCTTTGTCATGATAAACAATATCCGCTACACCGCTGATCTCTGAAATCTGTTCTTTGATTTTTTCTTCCTTCTCAGCGGATTCATAATCATAATCCACAGAAGCATAAATATGTAACTGTTGTTCAAAACTGCGGGTGAATTTCTGCAGATGAAAAGTAAAAATCAGAAATATGGAAATAATAATCAGGGTTACCGTTACCGCAATGGCTGCAGAAATCGCCATTGCCCAGTGTCTGCCGACACCTCTGAACCCTTCACGAATCGGTCTACTGATCATGACGTACATAACCTCCTTCCGGAAGATCGGCTACGATATGCCCGTGTTCCAGGACGATTGTTCTTTTACGATGCTTATTGACAAGTGTCAGGTCATGGGTAACCATGAGAATCGTTGTTCCGTATGCGTCATTGATCTTTTCCAGCAAATCCATGATCTCATCAGATTTGCCCGGATCAAGGTTTCCTGTAGGCTCATCGGCAATCAGAACCTTCGGCCTGTTGGCGATTGCTCTTGCAATCGCTACACGCTGCTGCTGTCCGCCAGACAGTTCTTTAGGAAAAGAATTTCCTTTATCAATCAGGCTGACGACTTCCATGACTTCATTGGTTCTCTTTTTTACCTGTGCTTTGCGCATATTGATAACTTCTAAAGCATACGAGATATTTTCAAATACCGTCTTTGTCGGCAGAAGCCTGTAGTCCTGAAAGACAACACCGATATTTCTCCGATAAATCGGAATCTGGCCGGCTTTCAGTTTACCGACATTGATGCCGACTACCTTGACATCCCCTTTTGTAGGTGCTTCTTCACCATCCAGCAATTTGATCAGTGTTGATTTGCCGGAACCGGTCGGACCGATAATGTAGACAAATTCTCCCTGTTCAACTTTCATATTAATATCATAAAGGGCATTTGTGCCGCTTTTATATCTTTTATATACGTGTGTGCATTCTATCATACTGCAATCACTCCTTTTTTAACCATGCTATTCTATCATATTCAGATTCCCAGATACACTAAATATTCGGTGAACTGTATGTAAATCCTTCCCCATGCATATCTGTTGCATCCGTCGTAATCACAAATGCGGTCGGATCTGTCTCTTTTACAATCTCCAGCAATTTTGCATACTGCCTTTGTGAAACAACACAAAGGATCACTATTCGCGGTGTATTACTGTAACCACCCTGGGCTTCCAGAAGTGTTACTCCTCTTTCAAGTTCATCATAGATTCTCTGCTTGATCTTCATCCAGTCATTGGAAATGATCTGTACCGATTTCGCATTTGTCCCCTGTCCTAACTCAAGCACCCGGTTGATCGCATAACCGGAAGAGAATACGGATATCAGACCGACAAGAGCTGCACTGATGTCATATGCGACAATACCCAGGGCAACCGTCAAAGCGTCCGTGATCATTACAAGCGTAGCAATTTTGATGCCTGTCAGCTTGTTCAGAATTAACGGAGGTATGTCCATACCTCCCGTACTGGCACCTGCCCTCATGACAATACCGATCCCGATGCCGCCAAGAGCACCTGCATAAAAGGATGCCAGGATAGGTTCAATTGTCAGATCTGCAGGATATTTCGATAAAAATGTCGTAAAGACAGGATAAGCCAGAGATGAAACCATTGTACTTAAGCCAAACTCCCTGCCGAGCATCACCCAGCCAAGGCCCAGAAGACATAACATCATGACATTGGCAGCTAATGTTTCATCTATGTGAAAGAAAGGTTCCAGGGCAACCGCAATACCTGCGACGCCTCCGGATAAGATGTTATAGGGCAGAACGAAGAACTCAACCGATACTGCCAGAATGAAGGTTCCCAACAGAACCTGTAGAATATGGATTGCTTTTTTTCTTATCATACGGTTACTATTATAGCATATCGGAGGCATCCCTATGAAAAAGCATTGGCTGTGGATCGTAACAATTTTATGGATCTGCTTCATCTTCGGAAATTCCCTGATGAATGCAGAATTGTCCGGCAATACCAGCGGAAATCTTTCCAGAATTCTGTTTGATCTGTTGATGAAAGCAGGCATTACCATAACCTTTGATGCATTCCATCATTTCATCCGCAAACTGGCACATTTTACCGAATATTTCATCCTTGCCATGCTTGTATGCCTTTCCCTGAAATACCAGCCGTTACGCATCAGCAGAAAAACCTGTTTTCTGTGTTTCATGGTTATAACACCATGCGTGGATGAATTCATTCAGCATTTTGTGCCGGGACGCTATGGTGCATTTTCCGATTGTCTGCTGGATATGTCCGGTTTCTGTACCGGTGCATTCATATTCTTTTGTCTTTACGGTCTGGGCAGAAAGATGTTTTCCAGATGAGCATACATCGTTCCGTGACATTCAGGCAAAGAGGCAGACATGCCTCTTTTTTCATGGCTTTGCATGATTTCATCCTCATTCAGATTGAAAAACAGATACGGCTGTCCCGAAGCATCATCCCATGTGACATCCACATAGTAATAGCCGTCTTCGAGAAGTACCATATTCCATGCATGTTCGCTGTCCTGGCTGATCCCGGCAACATAGTAGACCGGAATCCCAAGCTGTTGTAAAAGATATTGAAATGACCGTGCATATCCTGCACATACCGAATCATGATTGACAAGGGCACTGTATGCACTCTGGTTCATGCCTGCATCTACATCATAATCCACCATTTCAATCAGTACATCATGAACATATTTTTCCTTTTCATAATCGGTGTGTAACTCCGAAGCACGCAACAGAATCTCTCCTGCGCTTTGATAGAATTCCTCCTTTTCTCTTTCTATGTTTTCAGCGGTTTCATTGAATTCAAGCGTAATTTCCACGCATATGTCATCTTCCGTATATTTATAGGAGTAGCCGGTATTCATCCAGAAGTATTCCGGATGATCGTAATAAACCGCTTCCAGTACACGGTGAATGCTGTCATGATCCAGCTCAACACGGGGAGCGAATGTATCATTGCAAGCCTCTGCATTGGCACAGATATCTCCATACAGATTCTGTTCCTGTTCATTGAGCATATCATAATAAGGATAAAACACCTTGTCATATGTCACATGTTCAACATGAATCCCTTCATCCAGCTGTATTTCCTCTTCTTTCTGTACTTCATGGGTAACGGGTAAAAAACCTGTCACTGTTTCTATTCCCTTTTCAATCATCTCGTCGCTGACATATCTTTCCAAAAGGAAAAATACAAGCAGGGACAAAACAATATACAGAAGAAAACCGAATCTTTTTTTCATACCCTTCCTTTCAAAGAAGAGCTGGATCAGCCAGCTCTTTAATATCCGAATATGCTTTCAGGACGAATGCGGCAAGGTGCTCCTGCACCGTTTTCACATACCCTGTCCAAAGCGGCATAATACCATCCGCAGCCAAAGGAATAATCCCCATCCCAATGCGTTGCATAGTACGTAAAGTTGTCGGCACTGCCGAGATAGAAGATCTCGATATGACAATGCGGTCCGTCACTGTTACCGGATGAACCCACTTTACCGATCACATCCCCTGCTGAAACAATTGTTCCTACCGGAATCGGTGAACCCGCCATCATATGACAATGTTTGATCGCATACAAGCTGCCGTTCATCTTGATCAATAAATATACCTGGTTACCTCCACCGGTTGATCCGGGATATCCGCAACTGTTTCCAAGTCCGCCATAGGTGTCACAGGCATTGGCACTCGCCAGGACAACACCATTTCCTTCTGCAAGAATATTTGTTCCTACAGGAGCGGCAAAGTCATAACCAAGATGCACACCGCCTCCGTTATAATACCATGTTCCGGCACTGCGATAAGCACCGGGTACAGGATATACCCATCCACCGCCTGTACTGACGGAAGGTGTCGGGGTTGGTTCAGGTGTTGGCTCGGGAGTCGGTTCCGGGGTAGGTTCGGGTGTAGCTTCTGCCGGATCTTCCGTAACAGTTTCTTCCGGATTTTCAGGATCTGCAGGTTGTGTGATTTCCGGCGTAGGCTCAGGGGTAGGTTCCGGCGTAGGTTCAGGTGTTGGTTCCGGCGTTGGCTGAAGAACTGTATCCGGAATGGAATCAAGCTGGTTTACAAGCCCGTTCATCGTCGCCTGAATCTGATCGAGATTGCCTGCTATTGCCGCACTTTCCCCTTCCAGCTTGGCAGCTGTGTTTTCATATTCTTCCTGAATAACCTGTGCCTGGTATTTCATGACAAGAAGATCATTCTGCTTTGTGACAAGCTCATTTTTCTGAATCTCGAGCTGCAGATTTGCGGCTTCGATTTCCTCCTCATCCTTTTCGAGATCCTCTTTGGCTTTGTTCAACTGGTCCATCAAAGCAGCCATTTCTTCATTTGTCTCGGAATCATACCGGTTAATATCATTCATACCGTTCATAACTCTCAACAGTTCATCAAAGCTGCTGACTCCTAATATAATATCAAGGAAAGAATTGATACGCATGGAAGACTGTCCCGCTTCCATGCGTGAACGGATCCTGTTGGCTATCTCTTCAACACTCTCCTGCTTTTCCTCGATTTCGGATTGCTTCTCTGCAATTTCCGCTTCAACTTCTTCAATCTGTGCTTCGATTTCATGAATCTTTGTATCAAGTACAGAAATATCTCCGTTTAAGGAATCAGCCTGTTTCTGATACTCTTCAATCTTTACGCCGTATTCAGCGATATTTTCAGCAATCTCGCTTCTTTGTGCATCAATCTCCTTCAACCTTCCCTGAAGATCCTCAGACTGCCCTGACATATAATCCCTGTAAGCTTCACAGGCATCATAATCTGCTTTTGACTGAATTCCGTTTCCTGTGCATTTTTGTGACCAATAAGCTGTATCTGTATAATCCGGTTCTGCGGTTACCGGAATGCATGTATATATCATAGTGGCAAATGCAACACCACTCATCATTTGTTTTCTCAGTTTCATAGAGGGCATTATAGCACTGAATTCTTTAAAACATCTTTAATTTTTCCTTATTTTTATGAATAACACCGTTATCCAAGAAAAAAGAACCCTTTTTCAGGATTCTTTTGTCAACTGAGCTGTTTTTCCATTCGTTAAAGTCATTAGATCTTCGGGATTGATTTCCATCTGCAGACCGATTCTGCCTCCGGAAACAAGAATTGTATCAAACAGAATGATGGTTTCATCATAATACGTCGGAAACTGTTTTTTCATTCCTACAGGACTGCATCCGCCATGAATATACCCTGTTATTTTCAATAAATCTTTCTGCGGAATCATTTCCACGCTCTTTACCCCTGCTGCTCTTGCACAAGCCTTTAAATCCAGCCTGGATACAACAGGAATCACAAACACGTAGTAGTTGCGGTCATCCCCTTGTGTGACCAGCGTCTTAAACACCTTATCAGGATCCTGGTGTGTTTTTTCAGCAACCGTCATCCCGTCCAGCAATCCGTCACCGGTATCATATGTATGTTCAATATAAGATATTCCTGCGTTCTCCACCATACGCATGGCATTTGTCTTAGCCTCTTTTTTTGCCATAATTTCTCCGATATGGATCATTATCATAAGATCTGATTCATTTGTCAATGACATGATTCGGAATCAGAATCCATAGTGTTCAAAATAAAATGCCAATTCACCTTTCTTCAATCTGACTTTTGATTATAGTATTTTTTTAGCAAGAAAAAATTAACCCCTTTGAACAATTTCTGTTTTTTATTATCTGATTTTGTATTATAATCATGTAGATTCACCATCTTTTTTGGTGTTTAAGGAGACGATATGCCTAGAAGACCACGCAGGATTCATAGAAAGGACCTGAAAAAAGCCGGAATTACAGCTGTTATACTGGTGGCAGCTATCGCAATCTGTGCAATTCTGATCTCTAAATGGGAAAACATCTTCTTTCAAACCGGAGGCGGTGAAAGCAGAGTCATTATTGACCCGATCATCAAGGAGCCAAAAAGCGTAACCATCGACGGTGTGGAATACCTGCAAACATCCAGGATCCAGACATACCTTCTTATGGGTATAGATAAGGACGGTAAAGCTGTTCCTGTCAAAGACGGAGAAGGCGGCGGCCAGGCTGACATGCAGATTCTTCTGATCATCGACGATGAACACGAAACATGGCGCATTTTGCAGATCGACAGAGATACGATGGTAGAATCTCAAATGCTGGATTCCAACGGAAACGTTGTCAGCACGACATCAACCCAGATCTGTCTGCTGCACACAACCGGTACAGGCATGGAAGACAGCTGTAAAAATGTTGTGAACGGATTATCCGCATTTCTTTGGGATCAGCCGATTGATGGCTATATTGCCATGAATATGGGCGGCATCAATACATTGAATGATGCGATGGGCGGTATTCCGGTAAAGGTCACAACGGATTTCACAGCCGTTGATCCTACCCTTCCGATTGGAGAAACCGTTACGCTGAAAGGCGATCAGGCTGAGTTATTTGTCCGTTCAAGAATGTCTGTTGATGACGGTACGAATGTATCCCGTATGGCAAGACAACGTGAATACATGAAATCCTTCGTCAAGAAATTCGCAACACTGGATATGGAAACAATCGTAGATGTTTATGATACAATCCAGGATTACATTGTTACGGATATGGGCAGCGGATTAATTGAGAAACTCGCTGAAAAAGTGCAGAATTATGAAGAACTGGAACTGATCCAGTTTGAAGGTGTCCATGATCGTAGTGACATCAATGCAAAGTTCTATGTAGATGAAACAAACAAACAATATGTGATACTGGACCTGTTCTACAGTCCTGTATTTAATTAAAAGATAAAGGGGTGAGCAAATTGTCAACAGCAGAAAACAGTAATTACAATTACACGCCACAGCAATTGCCTGTGAGCAATGATGAGGTAGAAATTGACCTCGTAGAAGTATTCTACTTATTATGGGCAAATATCCTGAAGATCATCTTATGTCTGATTTTGGGTGCCGGTGTCGCTTTTGCCTATTCCTTTTTCCTGATTACACCGAAATATCAGGCTACCGCTAAAATGTATATTATCAATGCCAGCAAGAATTCTGTTGTCGATATTTCCGACCTGAATATAAGCTCTGCATTGAGAGCAGACTACCAGCAGCTGATCAAGAGCAGAAAAGTTCTGGAAACTGTCATTGATGAATTGGATCTTGGTTATACATATAAACAGCTTGGAGAAATGATTTCCATTGCGAATCCTTCTGATACGAGAATTATCACTGTTACAGCTACAAGTGCAATTCCGCAGGAAAGTGCAGACATTGCAAATGAAATGGTTAAGCAGGCAAAGATTTATCTTCCTGAAATCATGAAGAGTGAAGAGCCGAGCATATATGAAGATGCTCTGGTTCCAACTGTTAAATCATCTCCTTCCTACTCAAGGAACACGATGATCGGCGGTCTTCTAGGCGCTTTACTGTATTGTGCATATGTATTAGTCAAGTACTTCATGAACGATACATTGATGACTTCTGATGATGTATTCAAGTACATTGGCATACAGCCGTTAGCGGTTATTCCGGAAGGCAATCTCGGCGAATTCAACAAAACAAAGAAGAAAAAGACAGGAGGCAATAAATAATGAATCATCTGGATATAACTAACATGCCTAACCTGCCCTTCGATGTCCAGGAATCATTAAACCAGTTAAGAATCAACCTTGGATTTTCCGGAGCTGAAATCAAAACCATTATGATTACAAGCTCAACACCGAATGAAGGAAAGAGCTTTGTAGCTATCAATTTATGGAAAATGATGGCAAATGTAGGCAGCCGTGTCCTGCTAATTGATACAGACTTGAGAAATTCTGACATGAGAACCAAATACAGATTCCAAAATGAGAACGGAATTCTCGGTATTGAACATTATCTGTCAGGAAAAATTGAGTTATTTGACACAATTTACGAGACAAATTATCAAAATGGGTATATAATACCTGTATCTACGAATATCGTAGACCCCACTACACTGCTGGAGAGCAACCGTTTCAAGGTTATGCTCGAGCAATGCAAATCAAGGTTTGACTATATTATTGTAGATACACCACCGCTTGGAAGTGTCGCAGATGCATTGAACATCGCTAAGCATTGTGACGGAACCTTGCTCGTTATCAGAAGCGGAGAAGTACCGCGTAAAGTGGTAAATGATTCAGTATCCCTTCTGAGAAGAACAGAAGTTCCACTGCTTGGTGTCGTGCTTAACAGAGTTGACACAAGCAAGCGTGGATCCAATTATGGCTACTATTACCGGTACGGGTACTACAGCAACTACGGATATGGTAATGGCAAAAGCGATAAGAAAAAACCGAAATAAGGAGGAAGAAGGTTAAATGAAAAAGATTCTCGGATTTGTAGCGGCATTGCTTCTCGCATTGTCGTTACCAATGACAGTATTTGCTCAGGAATCCCCTACTGGAAGCATTGAAATCGATTGGACACTGAGTGAGGTCGATGGAGTTAAAAAGGGAATGAGCAGCGACGATGTTAACAAGATTTGGGGTACAAACCTCGCTTCTGGTTACACAGTAACACTTTGTGGTGATGCGTATAAAGTTGGCAAACCTGCTGATGAATATACACAGGAATTCAAGACAAGTGCTGACATCGTTGTTCATAAGGGAAAAGCAGGCATTGAGATTCTCGGTGGAACATTCACACTCAAAGCTGGCAACCTGTCTCCAGTCATTCAGTTAACAAAAGATACATCTGACAGCAAGACAACTCCTTCCAAGACAGACGACAAGGGTGGAAAGAAAGCTACTAACACAGCTGATTCCTCCAACATGTTTGTTTATGGTGGATTGCTTGTAGTTGCTCTTGGTGCAATCGCTGCCGTTGTAACTGCTAAAAAGAGAAACGCTTAATTCATTATAAAAGCTAGCAAAAAAAGAATCGTAGCTGTAGCGATTCTTTTTTTATGTCTTAAAAAAAGTAATCGGAAATTCCGATTACTTTTTAAATGCATTCTTAATAGCTGTAGAGAACTTGAACTTTGGTGAAACACCAGCCGGAACTTCGATTGTCTCTCCGTTGAAAGGATTTCTTGCAGTACGAGCCTTTGTCTTTACTGTAGAGAATTTTCCGAAACCAAGAATATTAGCTTCCCCTTCCGTTTTGATAGCTTCTGTAATTTCATCAAACACATAGTCAACAACAGCTTTTGCATCTTTCTGTGTCATTTCAAATTCAGCAACCAGTCCTTCAGCAATGGACTTCTTTGTAACCATCTTTGGTTCTTTCTTCTTTGGCATATAAGCCTCCTTCTATATACTATATTGTAATAAATTTATGTATGTTTTCAACTATACAAATGAAAAAACAGAGTTTTTCTCTGTTTTATTTTGCCTGATCAAGAGCAGCTTTTACTGCTTCGATAATGGCATTGGATGTGTCTGTGCATCCGCTGATTGTATCAACATCAGCAGCACCTGCAGAAACGATCGCTTCAGGAAGTTTCTCAATTGCTGGATCGGAAATACCGGATGTTTCCTGATGTTCCTTGATTTCTACCTTTGTGATTGCACTGTCAGAAACAGTTACATCAACAACTACATCTCCGTTGTGGCCTGCACCTTTGCCAGTATAAGTGCCTGCTTTGAACTTTGCGGATCCTGTAGAACCACTGCAGCCTACCAATGCAACTACAGCAATTGCTGCCAGAGCCTTCTTTAAATCTTTCATTTTCTTTTCCTCCTAACGACTAGTATTATACATGATTTTTGTATATTTGTTCCCCTAATCTCTTTTATTTTGACCTGTTTGATAATCAATTTTAATTCCAGGCTGTACATTGAAACAGAATACACAGAAACGGATTTCATCATCTTCTACCGATTCCGCTTCAATCAATACGCCTCTGCAGACAAGCTCAGAATGAATAAATACAGGTGTAACACGATACAGGACATGATTACCGGTTCTGCGAATATACGATGCGCACTTGTTTTCATATGGCAGCATACCTTCGATATTCATATATCTTGTTCCTGTGACAAGGTTATTCATATTGACATTTTCCCCGGTCAGTTCAAATGCGATCAGATGGCAGCGGTTATACAGAAAGCCATCTTCAATCAGATCAGGATATTCCCTGTTTTGAAAGCCGGTTGGATAAATATCCAGAAGAGATTCTCTTTCATCATCCGGCATCATATCCGCATCTATTAAGGCATATGCATACGTACACCTTCCTAACCCATCCCTTTCTCCATACTCTTCAAAGGATTCCCTGAAAAGCTCTTCTTTAGAGAAAAACGGAATATTATCATGAAAAGCAACAGATGGATCACCCGTATATTCAGGAAGCTCCTCTTCCTTTATTATCACTGCTTCTGAGGAAGGCGGTTCAGTGTCTGATTGAAAGTAAAACAACCCGTAAATCAGACATCCTGCAAGAATCAGTAATGCCAGTATATTGTATAATTTGTTTTTGTATCTCTTTTTCATTCCATCATTATAATACGTCAATTTGCATAATCAATCCTATCTTTATTTGGTATAATATTCACATGACAAAAAGAAGAAAAAGAAGAAGAGTCAGATATGATCGGATATTGATCCTTTTATGTATGATCATCGCCCTATGCTTCGGACTGTTGCGCTTTGTGACAAGAGAAGATAAAGAGGTTGAAACAGTAGTTGAAAGGATGTATGAAACAAGCGATATAGACCTGTCTTATGAAACCGATGATCTGAAGGAAGACATCAACAGAACATACGCCTATATCATTGATCTGAACGGAAAAGAGGTTCTGTTGGATAAACAGTCGGAAGAACAAATCTATCCTGCTTCCATGACAAAAATACTTACCGCAATCGTAGCAATAGAAAGCTGCAGTGACCTGCAGGCGGAAGTACTGATTACGGAAGAGATGCTTGCCGGTTTATGGGAAGCCTCTGTTGCCGGATTTGCGGTTGGCGAAAAACCTACGGTTGAAGAATTGCTGTATGGGGTCGCTTTGCCATCGGGTGCAGATGCGGCAAATGCATTAGCCTGTTATATTGACGGGAGTGTAAGCCAGTATATTGAGAGGATGAATAACTTTGCCTCTTCCATCGGTATGAGCCACTCCCATTTCATGAATACCACGGGATTACATGATCAGGAACATTATACGACATGCAGAGATATGGAAACATTATTGGAATACTGTGTACAAAATCCAGTATTTGCTAAAATATTCTCCACAAGCAAATTCACGACACGTCCCTTGGCATACCATCCGGACGGACTGGAATTAGATTCTACATTCATGAATTCATTCAGCGATGATTTTACAGCACCCGGCCTGGTTGGCGGCAAAACCGGCTATACAAACCCTGCCGGCCTGTGTCTTGCATACTGGGCGGAAAACCATGACATGAAAATTCTCACAGTGACTGCTAAAGCCGACATTGACGGACATTACAAACATATTCTTGATATGTCAACCATACTCAACTACTTCGACAGCTGGGAAAGAAAACCGCTGATCAGCGAAGGAGATCCGTTAAAAACATATACGATAAACACCGTAAATGATCAATATGAAGAGTCCGTAACAATTCCGGAATCCTTTGTCAGGGATATCCCTTCCGATGCAAACATCGAGGTTGTAACGAATATTCCCGATTCCTTCAATACAGCGTTAAACAGACAGGAATATGTCTATCAGATGGCTGTTTTACAGGATGGCAAGGTTGTCAATCTGCAGGATATACCTGTTTCGATTCCCAGTGAAAAGAAATTCTTCGGCAGAGTCCGTTTGTGGTTTGATGCACTGTTTTCCAAGAATCAATAAAGCAGGACCTCACAGTCCTGCTTTTCATTTACCTGTATCTTCTTTCCAGTTCAGGAAGATCTTGATGATCGATCCACTCTTCGGAAAAGCCGCATTCCAGGCAAAGGTAACGATGTACCTTTACGTAGGAGAATATGGTCAATCCGACAGGAATATTATTTCCTGCTCCGTAAGCTTTTGCCTGCCCTTCAATACGGATAATATTTGACTTTCCGCATTTTGGACATACACCGCTGTATTTCATATTTACTTAACCTCCACCCCTTCTACATGAATATTGTGATTTACTTTTGCATCATATGTATTGGCTTTCATGATTTCAGAAAAATCTACACCTGTTGCCTCTGACATTGTATCAAATACCTGCTTCATAATGACCGGCATATTACCGGAAATCTTTTCTGCTGAACCATCGTAAATGTTGATTTTGTCAATCTGGCTTAACGGCTTTGCAATTTCCGCAGCCATCTGAGGCATGATTTTTATCATCATTTCTGCCATAGCAGCACCATTATACTTCTTATATGCTTCAGCCTTTTTCTCCATGGCTTCCGCTTCTGCAAGGCCTTTTAATCTTGCCGCTTCTGCTTCAGCCTTTCCTTTGGCTTCAATACCTGCAGCTTCAGCTTCATATCTTGCACGGATACCCGCTGCTTCTTTTTCAGCAGTATATCTTGCCGCATCTGCGTCTTTCTGTTTCTGAATCAGTTTGGCTTCAGCCTCTTTTTCAGCAGCATATTTATCTGCATCCGCTTTCTTCATGATTTGTGCAGCCAGTTCCTGCTCACGAACGGTTACTTCTTTCTGTTTCAGTTCTGCTTCCCTTTCAGCTTTTGCGATCTGGGCATTAACTGTTTCTGTCTGAATGATCCGCTGTTGTTGCTGGTTCTGAATCTCATACGCTGCATCTGCCTGTGCTTTGGCTGTATCTGCCTGGCTCTTTAACTCAGCCTGACGAATGCTTAACTCATTGTTCTTCTGCGCAATTTCTGTCTGTGCAGCAACTCTTGCATCATTGGCAGCTTTATCTGCCTCAGCTTTTGCGATAGCGACATCCCTGTCAGCTTCAGCTTTAGCAATAGCTGCATCCTTCTTGATCTTGGAAGTATTATCCATACCAAGATCGTTGATCAGTCCGTTTTCATCATTGACATTCTGGATATTGCAGGAAAGAATTTCAATTCCCAGCTTTTCCATATCCTTGGATGCCTTGGCCATGACCTGATCAGAGAATGAATCTCTGTCAGTATTGATGGTTTTCAGATCCAGTGTGCCGATGATCTCTCTCATGTTACCCTGCAGGGAATCCTGCAGATCCAATGCGATTTCAGAAGGCTTTTTGTTTAAAAAGTTTCTTTCTGCTTTCAGCATCCCTTCCGGACTTGTATCAATTCTGACTTTAGCGATAGCGTCTACTTTCACATTGATGAAATCATTTGTCGGAATATAGCTGTCTGTCTTGATGTCCACTGAAATCTGACCCAGGTGCAGATGGTCAACTTTTTCCAGATATGGAACTTTAATACCTGCCCTGCCAATTAATACCCTTGGGGTTTTCCGCAAACCTGAAATAATAATTGCTACATCAGGTGATGCTTTGACATATCCTGTTAATACGATAACCAGGATAATGAGAATAATAATAACTGCCGGTAATACTTTTAAGAATACTTCCATTTTCTTCCTCCTTGTTACGTATCCAAATAAAAATGGATACAGCTGTTAACTGTATCCGGGTTAGAATTCTTTCTTGCGCAATCCCATTCACAGTTAACCTGCAAATGAGTCTCACAATGGTTAGGCAGTGCGGATTTTACGATCGGGATGACGCCGCTGCCAATGCTTCCTGCATTTGTTACTCCCTCAATGCGTATTTATCATACCATATTTTTTACTGCATGCAAGATATTTTGTGAATTATTTCACTAATTTTTCACGTATATACATGCCTGATATGGCTTTAATACTCCTGTTTTTGGCTGATCATTGCCGAATATATACTGCATATTCTCTGTCAGAGAACAATCATAAGATACTTCTTTACCGGAAAAATTCAATAAGACGAATATGCTTTGATCTTTTGTGTTTCTCCTATAGGCAAAGATATTCTCATCTTCTTCAAGAATCTCTTCAAAATCCCCTTTTGTGAATGGGGCATAGTCAGCTCTGAGCTTTGCCAGCTGCTGATAATACACCAGAACAGAAGAAGGATCTTTTTCTTCGGCTTCTACATTCATTGTCTTGTAATCATCATGCACCGGTAACCATGGAATACCTGTAGAAAAACCTGCATTTTCCTGATCATTCCACTGCATCGGCGTTCTTGCACTGTCCCTGCTGAAACGATGAACTGCCTTTAAGGCTTCCTCTTCACTCAGGCCTTCTGATAATGCCAGATCATACTGTCCATAGCTTGAAATGTCATTATATTTCTGTATGGAATCATATTTGACATTCCGATAGCCGAGTTCCTGTCCCTGATACAGAAACGGAGTTCCCCTTAGCGTATACAATAATGTTCCCATTAATTTGGCACACTGACCTTTATCAGCATCTTCCGGGAAATAGTGGTCCGTGCATCTGGGTTTGTCATGATTTTCAAAGAAGACCGGATACCAGCCGTTATCTCTGGTTGCTTCCTGCGAATTTCTTAATGCCTTCTTCAAATCCTGAATGGTCCATGGATCCGGTTTACACCAGGTTTCAATTCCCTTGAACTCCAGATTCACATGACTGAATTCAAAGATCATGTCAAATACACCGTTTTCACCAACCCATTCATGCAATTCAGAAGCTTTGACACCATTGGCCTCTCCTACGGTAAAAATATCATGTCCTTCTGTCACATTTTCCTTGAATTCATGCAGATAATCCAGGATGCCTTTTGTGTTCACCGTCATATCATGAACTGAAACCATGCCGTCTTTTCCATCGGGTTCTCCGTCTTTCAATACTTCCGGTTTTTTGATATAAGGAATTGCATCTACACGGAATCCCCCTGCACCTTTATTCACCCAGAAATTTGCGGCATCATATAACGCTTTTCTTACATCGGGATTGGCCCAGTTCAGATCCGGCTGCTGATAAGCAAAGGTATGCAGATAATACTGTTGTCTTTCTTCACACCATGTCCATGCTGATCCGCCGAATATACCTCTCCAGTTAGTCGGTTCGCTGCCGTCTTCCTTTGCATCGCGCCAGATATACCAGTCTGCCTTCGGATTGTCCTTTGACTGTTTTGATTCCAGAAACCACGGATTCTGATCCGAAGTATGATTGAAAACAAGATCAATCACAATACGGATATTCCTTTTCTTTGCTTCTGCGAATAATAAATCCATATCTTCCATCGTACCGTAGGAAGGATCGATTGCACAATAATCCTCAATGTCGTAACCGTTATCTACCATAGGCGACTTACAAACTGGTGTGAGCCAGATTGCCCCTACACCAAGACTCTTAAGATAACCCAGCCTTTTGATCATTCCTTTGATATCACCGGTACCTGAACCTGTTGTATCCTGAAAGCTCTTTGGATATAATTCATAGACAACGGTTTTCTGCCACCACTTCATGATATGAATTCCTTAAAGAAATTACATTCTTCATCATTACAGATTGATGCATCTTTCAGCCGGATATTGCAATGGAATACATGACCCAGGCGATTCTGTTTATCACCGAAGAAATGATAAACAAAAGGAATTTCCTTCTTCGTGAATTCCGGTATGATGATACCCGGCTGGTCTTTCAAGAAATCATCTACCGCACTCATCAGAAAGACAGGCGGATAATTTTCATCAATATGATAAA
>JAFYCG010000202.1 GCA_017539825.1 Solobacterium sp.
ATCAGATTCCATATAATGACTTCTCGATGCATCTTTCATGCAACGAAGAATATAGCTGAATGTCATCGGCAGAAAGATCAGGCTGATATACACAATCGCATCCATAAAGCCGATATCCATTGACGGAATGATCATGGTAATGATATACATCACCAGCATGACAGTCATCATAACTTTCATGATGCGATCCATTACCGCAAACGGACTGTCCATCCACAGGAAGCATACAGCAGTATTCAAAACCGTGAGAATGCCTGCCATCGGAGCAATACTGTTAAGACTGGTAAAACGTATAATAATCAGTTCCATAAAGGAAACACACAGGATTGAATATGCATATTTTCTGCCCTGTTCCTCATGATCTTTCAATGCTGTCAGAAGACCGATCACACCGGCAATCAGAGCCGGTACATGATATCCGTCAATCGCATAGGCAAATCCGAGTACCATCAATCCCTCATTCATCAGTAATCTTTGTTCCTGTTTCATATTCCTTCACCTCACGCCATTATTCTAAAACAAAACATTTGATTCACTGTACACTATCATGTACAATGATAAAAAAGTGAGTGAAAAAAATGAAAAAAAGTGAAATGATCGAACTGCCCTTTCTTTTACTGGATTATCTGCGCAAAAACACGGATGATGAACATTTTGTAACCATGCCGCAAATCCAGAAGCATCTGGATGACAGCGAAAACAGCTTTGACCGCAGAACCATTTACAGGGCTATCCATGTACTCAATGAACATGGCTATACCATCCATTTCACCAAAAATCGCGGGTATTGGCTGGAGAACCGGTTTTCTCCTGCAGAAATCTATTATCTGCGCAATCTGACAGAACGTTCCGGTGCATTGTCCGAAACAGAAACAAAGATCCTTTCAGATAAATTGAGCAGCCTGATTTCAGAAACCAACAACAAAATCCTGCCCGCACCGGTGAAGAATACCGTCAAAACAGACAATACACAGGTTCTTGAGACAATGGACTGTCTGCTCAAAGCAATTGCCAGACGCAACTATGTATCCTTTTTGTATTATGACATCACTATCACCAAAAAGAAAAGCTATCGCAGACAGCGTGAAAAATACAAGCTTGTCCCCTATGCCTTATTAAGCAATCGCGGACGTTTCTACTGCATCATGTATGCAAAGGAACATCAGCGTTTTCTGAATTTCCGCATCGACAAGATGGAGGATGTCTCTGTTCTTGCAGAACAGGAAGATCCGGTCTATTTCAGCCTGGATGATTATATCCGCTCCTCCTTTGACATGTATCATGGCGATCCCCAGACCATTACGGCAGAATTTGACAATTCCCTTTCCAACTATGTATTTGACCAGTTCGGGCGGGATATCCTGATTTCCGAAGTCAATGAGACACATTTTACCGCCAGCATACAAACTTCTTTGACACCGACTCTTGTCAGCTGGATCATTCAGTTTTATGATAAAATCAGAATTATTCATCCGCAGGATTTGATTGATAACCTGCTGAACATTGCCGGAAGCATAAATAATACATATCAGAAATGAGGTCAGAAATGGAAGACAAAATTCAAGCTTTACAAAAGATCATTGACGAATCAAAACACATCGTATTCTTCACCGGTGCCGGTGTATCCACCGACAGCGGCATCCCCGATTTCCGCAGTCAGGACGGTCTTTACAACCAGAAGTACAAGTATCCGCCGGAAACGATTATCAGCCATTCCTTTTTCCTTGCCAACACGGAGGAATTCTACAGATTCTACAAAGAAAAAATGCTCTTCCTGGATGCTGAGCCAAACTATACGCATAAGTTCATGGCAAAGCTGGAAGAACAGGGAAAATCTTTAGGTGTTATTACACAGAACATCGACGGACTGCACCAGAAAGCCGGAAGCAAAAAAGTCTATGAGCTGCATGGTTCCGTCTTAAGAAACTATTGTCAGAGATGCGGCAAATTCTTTGATGCCAAATTCATCAAGGAAAGCAAAGGCATCCCTGTATGTGATGTCTGCGGAGGTCTGGTTAAGCCGGATGTTGTATTGTATGAAGAAGGATTGAACAGTGCCGTAATAAACGGGGCCGTAGCTGCCCTGCAAAGTGCAGATACGCTCATTGTTCTTGGCACTTCCCTTGTCGTTTATCCGGCAGCCGGATTAATCCGTTACTTCTATGGTAAAAACCTTATCCTCATCAACAAATCCGTTACACCGTATGATGAGAATGCTGATCTGCTGATTCAGGATACATTCGCTAACGTATTGCCGAAGATCAAGCTCTAAAGAAAACTCTTGATCATGATCTCCAGACCGATGATGATCAGAATCACACCGCCGAGAATCGATGACTTGCCGGCAAGCTTCATGCCGAACTTCTTGCCGATCGCTACTCCGCATATACAGATGATAAACGTAACCGCAAAGATGATCAGGGAAGCAGCAAACGCTTCAACTAAGGAATATTCACTGATCGTAAAACCAACAGACAAAGCATCAATGGATGTCGCAATACCCTGTACGATCAATGTTCCGGAACCGAGATTCTGATCTTCTCCGGTTTCATGCATACCTTCATAGATCATCTTCGATCCGATATATCCCAGCAATCCCAAAGCGATAAACGGTATTGCCTTCTGGAAATAACGGAAGTGCTCAACAATGGTATGAACGCAAGTCCAGCCGATCATCGGCATTAAAAACTGAAAGAAACCAAAGGTAAAGGCAATTAAAAGAACCTTTGCCTTTTTCATATCCGGCTCATGCAGTCCGTTTGCCATGGATACGGAAAATGCATCCATCGCAAGCCCTACACCCAGGGCAACCGCATTGATCACAAAACCAATGTTCCACATCATACTATCCTCCGATAAAAAAACCAGGCGCTATGCCTGGTCACTCTTTCCTTCCCATGCATAGTCAAAAACCATACATGAGTCTCGCATTTTAAAACAAGCCAGGCTTTCGCCAGTATGTTGACTTGTTACACAAAGTGCACGCTACTCCCTCATGGGCATTCATTATTTTGGGCTATGCATCAGCAGTTAGTCAATAATAACTTCCTGTTTAACCGTACCTGCTCTTTCGTTTGATGCGGTAACAGTCAGACGGTCACCCGGTGCAGCTTCAATCAGAAAAGACAGTCTCTTGACAAACGGTGCATGATTGACGGTCATGATATTTCCTCCGTATCCGTAAAATGTTTCGATATTGAAATATCCGCCTAACCCATCAATCTCTTTTGTTCCTTCAATGCATCTGCAACCTTCTGTGGAAATCTGTATTTTCCGGTTCTCTTTTAATGCTTTTGCCTCGTTTGTTAACCATGTCGGCATATACCCTCTGTTGCACAGATTCATCTCCACTCGATAGAAATGGTCGGATAGCTTTTTCACTTCCGGTGTTTCAAAGACAAGATGAGGCAATGTTTTTGCATAACGCAAACTGAAATCAAAAATCTTTTCGAGTTCTTCCTGCAGATACTGTTTGGGAGGATTCTGCACGGAGAATTTATAATCGATCCCGCCCAGCTCCACTTGACCAAACTGCGGATGATCACAGGAATGCCATTGTGTGATAGCTTCTGAAGCATTTTGATTCAGCCATGTATAAATCATTTCTATTTCTTCTGCTTCCTGTTTTTCACTCTTGTTACGGTCGACAGGCCATTGCGGCTTGCATCCGGCTTTTTCATGAATGTTCCATATCTCCATCGTAAAGGCAGGAATGCCGTTATTCAGATAGCACCAGTCATCAAAAGCACCCGCATCAAAATGGGCCGGATCAATGCAGTAGCTGTCAAACAGGTTACATGTAGGATATTTCAGTACATCATCGGCAAGAGAACCGATTTCCTCATACATCCGCATGTCCTCTTCATCCGCATCGTTTTTCGAATGTGTTCCGGGAGGATGCAGCAATGCCCCTCCGGAAGTATGCATGGTTAATACGGCACAGATATTCCTGTGTCCAATGATAAAGTCCGCCATGACCTTTGTCTCGGTTTCAGATAACGGATACCTTCCTGCACCGGGCTGTTTTGCATCCGGCATCCAGGATACCGGGAAATTGCGGTTAAAATCCATACCGTAAAGATTGCGTGCAATAGATATATGTCCGTTGTCATATTCATCCATCATGCCTTCCTGATAGATGTTGAAGAATTCCCCTTCGGTATCATCCGGTCTTCTTCTTGTCATGAGAAAAGGATGATCTTCTCTTTTCTTCCAGGCACCGGACGGACTTGGTATGCGCATCATGCTGATCCGGTTGTCTCCATCCAGATCTTTAGCATATAAGCCATGGTTATCACTTTGCTCTTCCGGATACGGATGATTGATGGATCTGACCCATGATGAAGTTTTCAGATATGCTTCTGTTCCATCCGGAGAGATTCTCGGGATGATGTAGATTGTATTGTTTTCGAGAAGTTTTTTGATTTGTTCCTCTTCATGGTTTGTCAACAAAACATCCATAAAGTACATACAGGCCATAGAACCTGCCACTTCCCCTGCATGCGTACATGCATCCATATAAAAAGCAGGTTTCGTTGCCGGATCTTTTCCTGTGCTTAACGTCACG
The DNA here is from genome assembly GCA_017539825.1 of Solobacterium sp. Lineage (GTDB taxonomy): Bacteria > Bacillota_I > Bacilli_A > Erysipelotrichales > Erysipelotrichaceae > Bulleidia. Next base: position 4,568 of record JAFYCG010000202.1, read on the forward strand.
GAAAAGATGCTTCTTCCTTCAGCAGTAACCGCTTCTTCCTGAATATCCATGAATGAAGGATACATATCCTTCAATACATAAAGATTTTTCTTCATTTCTCCATAATCATAATAATGATCATATTGTAACGTTGTCTTCATAAACCCTCTCTTCCAAAAGAATTATATCATTCCCCAATAAAAAAGAAACGCATCATTCAGATCCGTTTCCTTCCTCACCGAATATGTGAGCGAAATAATCTGTATTATTGAAGAGCTCACAGAATGTCATCTTGTTGCGGACAATGGTTTTGATCTGATCTACATAATCCTCCGGTATTTCCGCATTCTCATCCTTTGGCGTAAATACCCCGTTTACATATGTGCCCAGATCCGTTTTCCACTCATAACTGACATTGAAGACAAGAGGCATTGTATCCGAAAAAACATCTCTGCCCGCAAACAGGCGGGAGTCAAATGATGTATGAAACAGATTGGATAACGTCGGCAAGATATCGAGAGAAGATACCGGATCTTCTACAATAATCGGTTCTTCTTTCTCCAGGCTTCCCGACCAGATAATTAATGCGTTATGATCTCTTTCCAGCTCATTGGTGACGTTAAAACCATACAGCTCATTGACCTTTTCCAATCCGGAAGCTTCATCCAGTCCATAGGGGAAATGGTCTGCTGATAATACAATCACCGTATCTTCAGCAATCCCCTTCTCCTCCAAAGCATTCACCAGTACCGTTAATGCATCCTCCAGTTCAAGGTTGGCAGCGATGTAGTTTTTGACATCCTCTGAATATTCCAGTTCTGCTACCCTGTCCTTATTTTTTTCAGCCATGGCATTACTGCCTGGTGTGTAGTTGTTGTGTCCGCTGACGGTCATATAGTAGACGTTGAATGGCTGTGCATCGATATATAACGGAATCGTTCCTTCAAACATCTCTTTATCGCTTTGCGGCCAGACATCCTCTACATATTCCTCCATCCCGTTTCCGTAACCCATGAAGCCGTTGGAATAGCCAATGCTGTTGTGGGTTTTATGCCTGTCATAGAACCTGTAGGAATTGTTGTGAAAAGCCCATCCGTTATATCCCAATCGGTCTAATTGCGATCCCATGGTCATATAATTGTTTCTGTCTGCCATCTTCTTGAAGGAAGAACCTCCCGAAGTCGGTATAGCGCCGAAGATGATTTCATACTCTCCGCCGGTTGTACCGGCACTGGCAGGCTGATAATAATCATGAAACTGTATTCCCTTTGTCATGAGCCGGTATAATGTCGGTGTCAGATCCGGATCGATCACTTCCTTTGTGAAAGCTTCCGCCGTAATCATAATCAGATTCTTTCCTTCAAAGATACCTGTATATTCATTTTGTCTGGATGGCGTCAAAGAAGCACAGTATTCATCCAGTTTTGCATCGGTTGCACTTGCATTTTCCGATAATGACAGAAAATCAATATCCAGACTGTTATCTTCATAAACAACAGGTTCCGGAGTATGAATGATTTCGCTAATTTTACTTTCTTCCTTGATTTCTTCTGTCTCAAAGACAGGTTCTTCCTCTTTTTGTCTTCCTGTTTCCAGGCGTAAGGCTGTCAATAAGCCAAAATCCTCGATAGCCCTCTGGTAACTGTATTCTTTATCGTACGCTAATGCGGATACACCGTTATGCATCATCAGCGATGTAATACAGATACAGACAGCAGTAACCGCAGCCGTTACTGTACGGTTCCATCTGACACCTTCATAGAGATGTTCAAGTTTCTTTCGAAACCGGAAACAAAGAACCAGCGGTGCAATCGTCACCAGGATAAAGGACATCCCCTCATCACTGATCAGCATCAGGAAGACATTGTTTTGAAACTGTCCCAAGGCATCAGAAGCACCGGAGAACATCGTTGAAAGATCATAGAATATTTTAAACTGTTTAAAGACAAAATAGCTGATCAGAAAAACCAGCGTGACAAAAGCATGGATAAGCAACTGTACTTTGCCGCGAAAGGATTTGGGAAAAAGACTGCACAGCAAGACAATACATCCTCCGTAAATCATACTGTTCATGAGTGTATGGATAAACCAGTATTGCTCATGGCCGATACCGATAAAAACCTGCAGAAAGACCTCATCATGGAAAATCATGGCAGACATCATCAGCATCAGTAATAACAGTGGATATTTTTCACGCATCTTACCCATTTCAAAAACCTCGCACCATATTATCTTCCTTTTGCCTGTAAAAAACAATAAAAAAGGAAATGAACAGATATTTCATTTCCTGTGTGTTTTCTTGCTTTTTATATTAAATTCACAATTACCAACATCATTTTTCAGATCTGCATATGACTTCAAACTCTTCACAGACCACTTTCGTCATTTCAGTAAATGTCTGCTGTATGGAAGAAAGCTCATTCCTGAGGAAGTTTTCATGAACAATTCTCCAATATGCCAGGGAACGGTCTCCTTCCCCTTCTTTATAGGCATGATCTGCGGTTACCTGACAAAACGGAACCACATTTACTCTGGTTGTCTTGATAATACAGACTGCTTCCCCATTTGAATTGAGAATGATACTGTAATCGCCTTCTTCCGGAATTCTTTCATTGTTTGCGATATACAGATCATAGGCTGAACAGGTTGCTGTTTTTATGCCCTGCACAACTAAATCTGCCAGCTTATCTGAAGCTTCACTGAAAGCCCATGTTTCATAAGTGCCTTTCAGTCCGCTTTGATTCCACAATTCCTCTGCTGTCATCATTTATCCTCAAATTACTTTCTCTTTAAAACAGTGATTGCCGCATAATGCAATACTTCAAATTCATCAGGATATGCAGAAAGCAGCTTTCTGTGTTCTGCATCCCACTTTGCCAGTTCATCGGGTGACAATGATGCGCCTACACCTCTGCAGGCAAACATTCTTCCATGCCAGGATTCCTTTGTGAAAGGAACCATAACATCATATTCTTCATGTTCTTCCATTTCAAAATAATCAAACATAATATCCTTTACATGGATCGGATGCCTTGTTTCTCCTGCACCGGTCCAGTTGGGACTGTACTTTATGACAAGTTCTTCACTCTTTCCGGCAATCGGATCTTCATAAGGAAGCCATGACATATACAGGATGACAAGTCTGCCGTCTTTTTTCAGAATGCGATGAAATTCAGGAGCAACTTTTTTGTGATCAAAATACCAGAAACACTGACAAGCTGTTAACACATCAAAAGTCTCATCAGGAAAATGCATCTCTTCTGCTGAGACAGTTTGAAAAGAAATATCCATATCATTTTCTTTTGCAAGCCGTTTTGCCTGTTCAATCTGCTCAGGTGAGATATCGATACCGGACCACTTTGCACCGTATTTATACATGTTACGGGGAAGAACTCCCGTACCTGTTCCAAGATCCAATACGTTCTGTCCTTTTATGCAAAGTCCTCTTTCAGCAATTTTTCTATAGAATATATCCGGATAGATATCCCTGTATTTTGCATATGCATCGGATACTTTGCCCCAGTCAAAAGCTTTACCGTTGTCTATGCGTTTATCAGTAATATTCATCATTCACTCCTCATAATCAAATAAGTCTATCTTTTACGAACAGGAAAGAACATGTAGTTTTTTCCTGTTGTAGGACATGTAAAATCATGGACAGCACCGACAAGGGGAATACTTCTTTCCTTCATATATTGCAGCATCCCAGAAAAAGAATCTTTTCCTTCGTTTTCCACACACAGGTATTCATAAGCAGGAATAACCCATTTCACCCATCCTTCGGGAGCATGTGCATCATCTGTACATTCTGCACCCGCCAGATAAAGCCCGTTTTTGAAATTCTCCCAGGGTTTGAAAGAATGTGTGAAATCAGACATTGCGCCCCATATGCCAACCAGATTGTCATTTTCATCTCTTTTCGCCAGGTGGACAATTTCCGCGAAATGTGAATTTGCCTCTTGCCACAATTTCTGTATGAACTGATCACCGTCAGAGGTTGAGCCTTCTTTTCCGATCACTGTAAATGAATCTTTAATGACTGTTTCGATTTTCATGATATAACTCCTAAATAACAGTAAACAGTTTATATATCTTTCCGGGTTGCCTTCCACTTTAACCATAAAGGACTGAGCAGAGTTGCTTTAGGATCTTTCTGTATTTTTTCACAAGGAAATTCCTGACAATACCCACAGGATAAAATCCCTTTTTCTATTACACAATCCCTTGAAAAACAATCCCCTTTTTTATTTCCTTTTATGCAGCCGGAACATCTTCCGGCAATATAGTCCGGGCACTGTCCGCAATAATATCCGCATTTCCCTAATAATATTTCATCCATATATACTATTATCCTTTTAGAACTTTCTTGCGTTCTTCCCACAGTATTTCCATCTGTTTCAGATATATCTCATGAGAACTTGTCCGGCCATGTACCTTGATCAATGTATCCGGACCGCATTCTTTATTTTCATACTATCATTTTACCCCGTTTCGGAAAGTTAAATAGCCTGTAAATCATCCTTCCTGTTGTGTGTATCAGTCTGACATGATCCCCTGATGTTTAATCAGTTTGTATTGTCAGAAAAGAACTCCTTTCCGCATAATCTCTGCAGACCCGACTTGTGAATACTCCGTAAAACCCATTTTCTTATATAAATGAACAGGGCCTGTAAATGCCGATACTGTTTCTGTTTTATCTGTAGAATAGCCTTCCACAAAACTATACCCCTGATTTTGCGCATCAGTACAAACCCGTTTCAGCAGTTGTGTCGCAATGCCTTTTCCCCGATATTCGGGACTGATCTCAAAACACACAACTGATTTGATCAGGCCATTACGCTCACAATCGGCAGGATTACGTTCCTCCGAAACAAAGTCTAAATCAAACTCACCTATGCGGTAATAATTCATTTTGTCATTTGCATTGCACCAACCGATCGCAATGTCTTTGTCAAAAGCAAGGTATCCTTTAATATTCCCTTCTTTTAGCATCCGGGAAGCAGTTTCACGCAGCGTTCTTTTCCATCCTTCTGTGCCTGTGCCATAGGATACGGTTTGTTTGCGCATATTCTCAATTTCTTCCGCACGCATGTTGAAGGCATTGCAGTAACACGGATAATATGGTGAACCATCAGAAAAAGCACGATGATCAAAAAAATCAAAATATGCTTCTTCCAAATCCGGTGTCAAGGCTTTAATCTCGATGTCCATCATTTGCTCCTATTCCCATAAATCACAACAGCTATGCCAAAACGATTATACCATTCCATATCCTCATATTCCATTCGGCAGTTGATTCATCATTTCA
>JAFYCG010000203.1 GCA_017539825.1 Solobacterium sp.
AGAGAGCAACTATACCGTGAAAGAATCCTTGAAAAAACTGAAGATTGATCCGCTGAAAGTATATTTTGATCTCGGACTTGGTGAAGATTTCAGCTTTGAATACTGGGGAAGGCCGAATTGTTTAGAGTGGTTTGACGCTTATTATGAGAAAGAAGAAGAGAATCACTTTGAAGGAGATATCTCTTATCTAAGGGACGATGATGACTACATGTTAGCGACAATCGGTGAATTTGAGCTAAGAGGCGGAGGAAAGGTGAAGCTGACTTTCAACGGATTCACTGATGCCGGAGAATACACGCTCATACCGACAGTGTCTTTTGAAGCCGGGAAAGCCGGAAACTATGCACTGAATTATGTAAATAACACAATGAACGTCGATGCGTTTGAAGTTACCATTGATCTCGGTATAGAAGATGAAACATGTATACTGGGAGAAGACCCGTATATAGTGGATGGATTCAATGCCTACTACGGATATACAAGTTATGAAGTAGCAATAGAACTCCTGGAAGAAAATGATGTTGTATACGCAATGAAAGGTACCTTTAAGATCGAAGACTTTGGTGAAGCAGAACTTACCTTTAACGGAATTACAGAAGAAGGCAAGCAAACGATTACGCCAAGCAAGGTATCATTCAAGAAAGGTGATGAGAAAAACATTCGATTTAAATATATAAACAATACTGCGGAATTTGTGAAAGTATTTGACATTGGTTCCTAAGAAGAAAGGAGTTGAGGGTCACACCTCATGAACTCCTTTTTTTGATAAAACAGATGCATCAACATCGTGTACGGGAATATCAGACATATAGGAAAGACATTTCCAAATAGCATTGGTCTTTATCATTGAAATGAGCTAAAATGATTGATAGGAAAGAGAGAATCATAATGAAGGAACAAAAAAACAGAATGGTCAATGATTGGGACCGTGCCAATATGGCAATAGATCCCAATTATGTACCGGAGGACCCGGAAAAGGCAAAACTTGTTTTAAAACTGGGCAATATGATCACAGACCGTTATCTAGTCAAATACAGCGGAACCATGAATTATACAGATCCGGAATACTGGATGCTGGATGAAATCCTGACAAAGGAAGAAGTGAAATTCATGCTGTCATTCGGCAAGACAAGGGTCAACAAAGATCTTGAAGATCTTGCAAAGATGAATGATATGACAATTGAACATGCCAAAGATGTGGTTCAGCATCTGATGTGGATCGGTGTTGTCGAATGTAACAGGGATAATGAAGACAGGCATCTGCAATATAATGTGCCGATTTTCGTACCCGGAAGTGCAGAGTTCATGATGATCAATACGGATCTTGTAAAAGCACATCCGCGACTTCCCACATTCTTTAACCTGATGACACAGATGCCGCTTGAAGGCATTACACCGATGGTTCCTCCGGGAGGAGCAGGCATCGGTATGCATGTCATCCCTGTTGAAAAAGCCATTGAACATGAAAGCACGGCTGTCAGTGTAGAGAAACTCTCACACTGGTTACGTAAGTATGATAAATACAGTATCGGTGTATGTACTTGCAGAAGACAACAGACATTGCGTGGTGAAAACTGCGGTGATATCGAAGGTGCTTTCTGTATCGGTGTAGGCGACCTTGCAGAATACATGGTCTTAAGAGGTGTCGGTCATTACAGAAGATTTGAAGAAGTTATCGAATGCCTCGAGAGAGCAGAAAGACATGGATTTGTTCACCAGATTACAAACATTGACGGTGAAGACAAGATTGTCGGCATCTGTAACTGTTCACCGGGATCCTGTAATGCATTAAGACTTGCAAATCTCTATAATACACCGAATATGGTTCGTTCCGCATATCGTGCACATGTTGATAAGGATAAGTGCGTAGCTTGCGGAAAATGTGTTGAGGCTTGTCCTGTAGGTGCTGCAAAACTCGGTCAGAAACTCTGTACAAAGCATGGTGAAAAACAATATCCGTTAAGCGAGCTTCCGGATGAAACGGCATGGAGTGCAGATAAATGGAATCCGGATTACCGCTCCGATATCAAGATCAACTGTTATGATTCCGGTACTGCTCCATGTAAAACAGCATGTCCTGCACACCTTGCGGTTCAGGGCTATGTCAAAATGGCAAAAGAAGGCAGATACCTTGATGCATTGAAGCTGATCAAACAGGATAATCCTTTCCCGGCAGTATGCGGTGCGATCTGTAACAGAAGATGTGAAGATGCATGTACAAGAGGATTGATTGATTCTCCGATTGCTATTGATGAGATCAAAAAATTTATTGCTGCTCAGGAATTAAAGCAGGAAAACAGATATATACCGCTTTGTGAAAAGGATGCAGGCGGCATGTGGTCTGATGAATTCAAGATTGCGGTGATCGGTGCAGGTCCGGCAGGAATGAGTGCAGCATATTACCTCCGTCAGCATGGTTATCCTGTAACTGTCTTTGAAAAAGAAAAGAAACCGGGCGGCATGCTTGTTTACGGCATTCCTTCCTTCCGTCTGGAAAAAGATGTCATTGAAGCGGAAATTGATGTATTGCGTACAATGGGCGTTGAATTCAAGTGCGGTGTGGAAATCGGTAAAGATTTCTCCATCCAGGATTTACGCGATCAGGGATATAAAGCATTCTATGTGGCAATCGGCGCACAGGGTGGCAGACTTGCCGGTATTCCTCATGAAGATGCTAAAGGCGTAGAAACAGGTGTCGACTTCTTACGCAGGGTTAACCTGGATCATGAACAGAAATTAGAAGGCGATGTGGTAGTTGTCGGCGGCGGTAATGTTGCGGTCGATGTTGCAAGAACCGCTGTCAGATTGACAGATGGAAAAGTCACCATGATCTGTCTGGAACAGGCAGATGAAATGCCTGCTGCCAAGGATGAAGTAGATGAGGCAAAACAGGAGAATATCGAAGTACTGAACGGCTGGGGACCAAAAGAAATCGTTGAAAAGGATGGAAAGGTAACAGGCATTATCTTCAAGAAATGCACATCTGTCTATGATAAAGATCATCGTTTCAGTCCTGAATATGATGAAGAAGAAACTATGGAAATCTCTTGTGCAAATGTACTGATGTCTATCGGACAGAGTATCATCTGGGGAGATCTTCTGAAGGATACAAAGGTTGAACTCAACCGCAACGGAACAGCAAAAGCTGACGCAGTGACATTGCAGACAGCAGAAAGCGATATCTTTGTCGGTGGTGATGTTTTCACAGGTCCAAGATTTGCGATTGATGCGATTGCAGCAGGAAGAATTGCACAGGATTCCATTAACCGTTATGTCCATCCGGGTAACTCCCTGACACTCGGCAGAGACCTCAGACATTTCATCGAACTGGATAAGGATGATATTGTCTTCCCGTCTTATGACACAAGCAAGCGCCAGGTACCGGGGCATACCATTTCTACACCTGACAGCAAGTTCAAGGATCATCGTCTTCCGTTTACAGAAGAACAGGTGAAGATTGAAGCAGGCAGGTGTCTGAGCTGTGGTGCAACAACCGTAGATGTCAACCGTTGTGTAGGCTGCGGCATGTGTACCGTCAGATGTGAATTTGATGCGATTCATCTGACAAGGGATATTCCTGAAGCCTCTACCATGATCAAGGCAGAAGATAAGCTGAAGCTGATTACACCATATGCGGCAAAGCGTGAAATGAAGATTTTGTTAAACAAAGTCAAGAGAAAGCCGGAAAAATAATACGATTTATAAAGGCTGCAGAAAATGACTCTGCAGTCTTTTGTTTTTTCTGAGTGAAAAGACAGAGCGTAAAGTAATGGGGACAAGATCAGGAATTGCAATTCCTTTTGTTTTTTTGATATGTGAAAAGTGTATAATGGAAACAAGGAGTTCATATGAAAACAATACAGGATTACTGCAATGATGTTTATGAAAATGCAGTCAGAATCAGAAGAACAATACACCGGCATCCGGAGATCGGCATGGATTGTCCCGAAACCACAAATTTTATCTGTGCTGAATTAGAGAGAATCGGAATACCGTATCGGAAAACCGGCACTTCCGGTGTAATCGCTGAAATCAAAGGTACAAAAGGGGAATCAGATGAAGTTGTCATGTTAAGAGCGGACATGGATGCCTTGCGTACACAGGAGAAAACAGGACTTCCTTTTGCAAGTGAGATTGACGGAAGAATGCATGCATGCGGACATGATATGCATACGGCAATGTTAATGGGGAGTGCAGAGATTCTGAAATCGATGCAATCGGAATTTGCCGGAACAGTGCGCCTGGTGTTTCAACCGGGTGAAGAAATCTCTAAAGGTGCCGAATACATGATTGCACAAGGAGCAATGGAAAATGTAAAAATGGGTCTGGGAATCCATATGGATCCTTTATCACCTGTTCATACTGTCAGCTGCAAACCCGGTCCGGACTGGGCAGCTGTGGATCATTTTCTGATCCGTATCCATGGTACAGGGGCTCACGGGGCAACCCCGCAGAACGGATGTGATGCAACCGTTGCGGCAGCAGCTATGGTAATGAGTCTTCAGACAATGGTCTCCAGGGAATGTGATCCGATGAAACCGCTGGTTGTTACGGTTGGTTCCATGCATTCCGGAAACGCTTATAACATTATTTCCGAAGAAGCAACACTGGAAGGTACATGCCGTTCCTTTGATGAAGATGTATATGAGATGATACCGGAGGCGATGGAGAGAATTGTCAGACATATTGCCGAAGGCTATAAATGTCATGCTGAACTGGAGCTGGATCGTTTAAGCAAGCCTTTGTACAATGATCAGGCTGCCTATGATGCATTGCATGAATCTGCTTTAAAAGTCATGGATGAAAAGAACTGGAAGTATGCAAAACAGGAGATGATCGGAGAGGATTTTGCCTTCTTCGGACATTATGCGCCTTGTGTATTTGCCCATCTTGGATGTGACGGGGGATATCCTCTTCACAACAACCATGTTAACTTTCATGAGGAGGCAATGAAAACAGGGATGGCACTGGAAGTGCAGTTCGCCCTGGATACATTGGCGGAAAAATGATTTTTAATGCAGAAAATTTAACCGTCTGTCTTCAAAATGATTCCATGGAATGCGTAACATTCGGTCTGGGCACAAAACCTCTTGTGATCATTCCGGGATTGTCAGATGGCATGGCGACTGTCAAAGGCATGGCACTTCCGTTTGCACTGATGTACCATTATCTGTCACTTCGATACAAAGTGTATATATTCTCCAGGCCGAATCACTTATCCGCGCAGGATCCTTCCCTTGTGACAACAAGGCATATGGCTCAGGATCTAAGCGAGGCGATGGATCGTCTGGCGATCAATGATGTATATGTTGTGGGAATATCCATGGGAGGAATGATTGTACAATGGTTGGCAATTGATCATCCTGAGAAAGTCAATCGTCTTGCCTTGGTTGTTACTGCTGCCAAGCCAAATGAAATGATGCGTGAAGTTGTATCCAACTGGATCGGACTTGCAGAAGAAGGAAAGATCAAAGAACTGATGCTGGATACTGCCGAGAAAACCTATACGGGAAACAATATTACCGCAAAACTATCGGCAGGCTTGATACAACTGAAAGACAAGGAGAGATTTTGCAGAGAGGCAAAAGCCTGTCTTCAACATGATGCATGGGAAATGCTGGATCAGATCACTTGTCCTACACTCATTATCGGCGGAAGAAAGGATGCAACAGTCGGTGTGGAAGCATCTCTTTCCATAAAGGAAAAAATCAGTGACAGCCAACTGTATATCTATGAAAAATACGGTCATGGACTGTATGAAGAGGCAAAGAATTTCTGGAGGAGAATTGCAGAGTTTTCAGGAGATAAAAAAAGCCTGATAAAACTGAGGGGAAAGACTTATCCCGGATGGATTCTGGAAACAGATCTCGGTGTTGCAAAAACATTTGAAGAAAGAGACCTGAAGAACATTCTGGATGCGATCACATATGGGTCAAGAGATTTCATGGTACTGGTGAAAGATGACAATTACATGCAGATATCCATGAAAGATGAAGAAACAATCCACATGGAAATTCGGATGAATGATACCGTTATGCAATGGGAAAGCGCAGATACGGAAGAAATATTTCAACGGATAACAGAGTGTCTGGAGGATAGAACAGCACGAAAGGAAGCATAAGATGAGAACGTATAAAATTGTTATTACCGGCGGACCATGTGCCGGAAAAACTACCGCAATGAGCTGGATACAGAATCATTTTTCAAGAATGGGATATACGGTATTGTTTGTTCCTGAAACAGCGACGGAACTGATCAGCGGCGGTGTTGCACCGTGGACTTGCGGCACAAATCTGGATTATCAGAAATGCCAGGTAAAACTGCAGCTTGTCAAGGAACAGCTTTTTGAGCAGGCAGCAGCAACCATGGGGAAAGATAAGATCCTGATTGTCTGTGATCGTGGATTCATGGACAATAAGGCATATATGACAGATGAGGAGTTTGATGAAGCACTGGCCTCTGTAGGTGGAACACTTTCTGAAATGCGTGATCAGTATGATGCTGTTTTCCATCTTGTTACCGCCGCAAAGGGAGCGGAAGAATTCTATACACTAGAAAACAATGCTGCAAGATATGAGACCGTTGAAGAAGCCAGAGCTCTGGATGATAAGCTGATTGCCTGCTGGACAGGGCATCCGCATTTCAGAATCATTGATAATTCCACGGATTTTGAAGACAAACTGAAAAGGCTGATCAATGAAATGATCAGTTTCCTGGGTGAACCGGAACCGATATCCATGCAGAGAAAATATCTGATTGAATATCCGGATGTAGAATGGCTGGAGAAAAACCCGTATGCAAGAAAAGTGGATATCTGGCAAACCTATATTAAGGCACCTCTGGGTGAAGAATACCGTATCAGAAAAAGCGGGGAAAACGGACATTATACATACTATGAAAATGCGAAAAAGCGCATTGACGGATTGAAGAGACTTCAGCAGGAAAGAAGGCTGACAGAGGATCAGTATGTAGACTTACTGAGATCAGCAGACCCGGAGCTCAAAACCATAGAAAAGACAAGATATTATCTTTCTTATGACAGACAGTATTTTCAGATTGATTTATACGATTTCTGGGAAGATCAGGCGATTGCGGAAATCGTGGTAAGCGATGAAAATGCACCGGTCAGATTCCCTGATGAAATCAAAGTTATCAAGGAAGTCACCGATGATCTGTCCTATAAGAATATTGCATTGGCTTCAAGGAAGTAATTATGGATCACTTTTATTTTGTAAGACATGGTGAAAGCATCTGGAACAAGGAAAACAAAATCTGCGGAGCAACCGATATCGGCTTGTCCCCAAAGGGATTTGAACAGGCAGAAGAAACTGCCAGAAATATTGTGAAACAGGGAATACAGGCAGACAGTATTCTGTATTCTCCGTTAATCCGGGCAAAAGATACCGCATTATGTATTGAGAAAATAACAGGTATTCCTGCTAAAGAGGAACAGAGGCTGATTGAACAGAATTTCGGGATTTTTGAATCCACACCGAGGGATGGAAAAGAATTCCATGAAGCCAAAAAGAATTTTGCCTCTAGAAACGGAACCGGGGAATCCATGTTACAGGTAGCACAAAGAATCTATAATCTTCTGGATGAAATACGCCAAGGGGATAAGGTGTATATTCTTGTTGCCCATAACGGTATTGCACGCATTGTTGAATCCTATTTCCGGGAAATGACCAATGAAGAGTTTTCCTCTTTCGGCATTCAAAACTGTGAGGTTAAACGATATGATTTTTAGAGAAGAAGCAATGCTTCTTTTCTTTTGGAATAAAAAAAACAAGACTGGCAGTCTTGTTTAATGAAATAGATTACTTGCGGGCAAATACAGTCACAACGTGAATGTACGGATCATTTCCGAAATATTCTCTCATCAGGACATTGTCTGCAGGATCGTAGATATATGTTTCCTGAATGTCTTCAGCGGCGACAATATATTCTCCATTTTCGTTTGTTGTCCAGGTGAGCGGGATCTCTGCTTCATCTGCTCCGTCGACGATAACCATTGTACCTGTTCCGTCTTCGTTGAAGGTGTAAACATTTTCCTTTTCTTCAAACATGGAAGCGTGATCTTCTTCCTGTACTTCAACCGGATTTTCTCCTTCTGTTTCGCTGACAAGAACTTTAGAGAGCTGCCAGGATCCGACGATTCCTGCCTGATTCGGTTGTGTTGATGTTTCTTCAGATTTGTTTGCTGCGCATGCAGTCATGCTGAATGCCAGAGCAACAGTAGTTAAAAGAGATGCTATTTTATTGAATTTCATATTCTTTTCCTCCGTTTCCGTGCAGTTAAGCACTATATTCATTGTACTAAGTTTTCTGTCTATTTCAATGATAGGGAGGTTATTTATTTGCCGATGAGCTTTAAGAATTTCTTATCGGACAATTCTTCATTGGTCAGATAGATGCCATCATGGAAAAGGGCATATGTCGTTACAGGAGTCGGCGCATTTTGTGCCTCTTCTTTTGTCTGAAGATGAATGGCGTTGAAAGGAACATGATTCTCTCTGGCAACAGCTTCAAGGATCGGTATATACTTCGCATTAAAAGGACACTGGCTGGTGTAGTAAAGCACATAGCCTTTTTCTTCGGTATGGGGATGTTTTGCACAGTCTTTGAAGGATGGTTTTGTTCCTTCCATAAAGGGAAGATACCACAATTGAATACCGTTGTCGGATTCATCACATACCGTAAATCCTTTATAGGCAAGGAATTTCGGATCTGCAAGGAACGGCTTTTTCTTTGCGGAGGAAAGGATGCATAACCCTTTCTTTTCCTTTGCCCTACTATCAGAAATGCATTGTTCTAACAGTTCGTTTGCGTAACCGTGCCCTTTTAAAGAACCGGATACCCACAGACAATCAATATACATGTATCCTTCTGCAATGATCGGAATCCATGCATTTTCTGCAGGAATATATTCGATAAAACACTTGCCTCTCTGCTCGCTTTTCGTAAAGACAAGACCTTCATCCAGCCTGTCATATAACCATGCTTTTTTGGAAGATACCTGGATATCTTTATTGTTTGATATCGCACAACAAATGTGTTCTTTTTCTATGTTTTCTTTTGTGATTGTAATGTAGTTCATTTTCTCTCCTTGGAAATACGCAAAGATCTTAAAAATACTTTCTGTTCATCGGTAATCCGATAGCTTTCAATGGTTTTCTGTATGGTTTTATTGTGAACCCATGGCGTCAGTTTTCCTTCGGTAAGGAAAGGAAGAATAGCGTCATATTGTTTCGCTAAAGCAGTTGCAAAATACCATGCCGAAATCATATTGATGTAATATTCATCCGTATGTACAGATGATACCATTTCCGGATAACGCAGATCAAAATCATCATCCAGGAAATGTTCCATTAACATTTTGATGGCAAATCTGACGGTATAAGTATGGTCTGATTTGATCCATGTCTGAATATAGGGGAGAAGTTCCTGTTTATGTTTTTTAAAGACTTTTGGGATCATCTGATCACAGGTTGCCCAGTTATCAACATAGGGTAGAAATGTTGAAACAGAATCTATGCATTTCTGAAAATCTTTGATTTCCGAAAGCATCATTCCATGCAGCTGGTTTTCTTCAAAGTAGGTATGCGGCAGACTTTGCAGGAAAATATTTGCATCCTCTCTTTTGATGAATTCTTTAGCCATTTTTCTGAGCTGGGGCGTGCGTACACCGATCGTAGTATTTTGTTTGACAGTAGGGGTCAGATTGCTTTGAAAAGCCTGATACTTTTTATCCTGATTTTCAAATAATTGTTCCTGTATTTCTTCAATGATCATACCTGCTCCTTGATCGGATGGCGTATAACTGTCTTTAGTTTTTCTTTTGCGGTTTTTCGGGCATCACTTAAATAGATTTCATGATGATATCTCTGCTGGTTTATGTCTATACAATATCCGTGATCTTTACTGTAATTATCCATCATGGCAATCGTTGCAGGTTCATCGTCATAGGAACCGATATGCATGCACTGTACACATAATCCTTCATCATAGGTGAAAAATTCGACCTTTGAGAAATCCGTTTTCTTTTTTCTTGTTGCTTCTTCAACAGCCCATGCAAAATCTTCTTTTGTGACAAAATCCGGCAAACGGATTACGGATATCCAGCGGAATAATTCCTTATGTGCATAATCGATACCTTCTATGCCTTCCTGCCACCAGAAACCTTCAAGAGGCGGTACGACATAATCAAAATATCCTTCGATTCTGTGATCTGTCTTTTTGCTCATTTTTATGGTAAAAGCAATTCCGTAAAGCAGACCGATTGCTTTTTGATAATCACCGTCTTCTGCATTTGGATCACCTTTGCCTCTGACAGCGATAAAATTCATCTTTGGAATCGTGATGATCTCCGGTTTGTTTTTGGGTAAGTAGAATTCTTTATATTCCTTTTTGTAGTCAAATGCCATTATTATCTCCTTTGTTGAAGGAACCGATTTCAATTAAGTTTCCTTCCGGATCAGCTATATAACAGGTTCTTTGTCCCCATGGCATCGTTTCCGGAGCCATGACGGATACAGCGCCTTTTTCAATGACTTCTTGATAGGTTCTGTCAACTTCTGCATAATCCTTTACGGATAAAGCGATCTCATAATGTCCTTGTATTCCTTCTGCGTAAGTATATTGACGACGTGTCATCTTTTCAAAATCACTTCTTCGATAAAGAAGAAACAAGGTTCCGTCTTTTTCCAGAAATACATTGCTTGTATCTTCGTCTTCTTTGATTTCAAATCCCAGTACATCTCTGTAAAAGCGGATCATTACAGACATATCCTTCACAAAAATTCCAAATCCGTCCAGTTTCATAAAATCCTCCGTATACTTCTATATTACCAGAGTAAACATGACATCTATATGTCATGTTTAGAATATTTTTGATATAAATCCATGCCGAAATCTTTAAGATCTTTTCGTACTTCTTCAGGCTCCAGTAATTCAATGCCGTTTCCGAAGGACAGGATCCAGGATTTGATCTGGTCTGTATCCGTGAAACCAAAGGTAAATAATAATGTACCGTCTTCCTGCTCTTTGAAAGAATCAGGACCGTATTCTTCCAGAATTTTCCATTTGTATTCCGGCTGTATAACAGCCTTTACCTGATACTTTGAAGGAAAGACGGTTTCACCGGATAAATCGGGATAGGGGACAGATCTTGGAATAAACGAATCTCCTGTTTGAATATCTGTCATCCTTCTTAGTTTAAATAAACGAAAATCTTCTCTTGTTTTACACCAGCCCCAGACATACCAGTTATTCCATTCAAAGATAAGATAATACGGTTCGATTTCTCTTTCACCTTCAGTATGCGGAGAGACATAATGAAAATGAAGAGTCAGTTTATTCTCTATTGCATGATGGATCATTTCCACTTTATCCGATACTGCTTTTTTGTTCCAGGCAGCCAGGTTGATTAATATGTGTTCATCCGCAGTCAGGATGGAAGAGGTTCCTGAAGACAGTTTTTCCATTAATTGCGTATAGCGGTTTGTCCGGCTGATGGTGTCCAGGCTTCTTAAGCCTGTTAAGATAGCCTGCATATCATCACTAGTCAATATGGTGCGGTCAATACGATACCCGTCCATGATCCGGATGCCGCCGTTAACACCCTGTGTGGTTATGATTGGTATGCCGGCAATCGTTAAAGCGTCAATATCCCGGTTAATGGTTCTTTTGGATACTTCAAACATTTCCGCCAACTCTGGTGCGGTGACTTTGTCTTTCTGTAAAAGTACAGATAATATTCCGATTAATCGATCAATTTTCATACAGTATCTCCGTTAATAAAATATCACAATTCCAAAAACAA
>JAFYCG010000204.1 GCA_017539825.1 Solobacterium sp.
GATCCTGGGACCGATGATGTTGAAGACCGTGGAACATGCCGCAAAGATGATGATGAAGAAAATCTGAACGTAGTAGGGTTTCATGTAGCGGATGAGCTTTGCGATGGTTCCCTTAAAGTTCTTGGCTTTGTCACCGGCCATCATGCCCGGACGCATGCGCATGCCGGTTTTCATTTTTTTATTTCTTTCACTCATGAGCCAGCTCCTTCTCGCTTAATTGTGAATAAGCGATTTCCTGATAAACACTGCATGTTTTCAAAAGTTCATCATGTGTTCCCATTCCGGCAATTTTGCCGTTATCCAGAACGATAATTTTATCTGCATGCATGATTGTGGATATACGCTGGGCAACAATAAATACCGTAGCTTTAGTCTTCTGAATCATCTTATGCAGAGCTTCTCTGAGCCTTGCATCCGTCTGATAATCCAGTGCACTGAATGTGTCGTCAAAGATAAAGATATTTGCATCTTTGACAAGTGCCCTGGCGATGGAAAGCCTTTGTTTCTGACCACCGGAAACATTTGTTCCGCCTTCGGCAATCGGTTCCTGAATGCCTTCCGGCATTGCCTCGACAAATTCCTTTGCCTGAGAAATCCGCAAAGCTTCTTCCAGGATTTCTTTTGATGCATCCTCATCGGCATAGCGAAGATTGGATTCAATTGTGCCGGAGAACAGGATGCCCTTCTGGGGAACATAGCCGATCTGATCACGCAGATCTTTTTGTGTGATGTTGCGGATATCGGTATCACCGATTCTGATAGCGCCTTCTGTCACATCGAAGAAACGGGGTAAAAGATTGATTAAGGTGGATTTGCCTGAACCGGTTGAACCGATAAAGGCTACTGTCTCTCCGGGATTTGCGGTAAAGCTGATATTTTCAAGGACATTCTGTTCAGCGTTAGGATATTTGAAACAGACTTGATCGAATGTGATTATCTGATTTTCCTTTGACAGTTTTTCGGGATAATCCGGATCTTTGATGACCGGTTCTGTCTCAAGTACTTCAAAGATACGTCCTGCAGAAACAGAGGATCTTGGAATCATGATGAAGATCATTGCGACGATCATGAAAGAGATCAATACATGGGAAGCATACTGCAGGAAGGCCATCATATCACCGATCTGCATTAAACCGGCATCAATCTGATTGGCACCGATCCAGATGATCAGAATGGAAACCCCTGACATTAAGAATGTCATAATAGGGGAAATGACAACCATAACCCTGTTTAAGAAGATGTTCAATTTTGTCAGGTCATGGTTGACTTCGTCAAAGCGTTTTTCCTCGACTTCCTGATTGTTGAAAGCACGTATTACCAGCATTCCTGACAGCTGCTCTCTTGTCACAAGATTCAGACGGTCGATATACTTCTGTACAATTTTGAATTTCGGCATGGTGAACAGGAAAGTGACAATCATCAGACAGATCATCAGGACAATCGTCCAGCCGAGAATGGATGCCAGATTTTTATAACGAAGTACTTTGAACAGGGAGGTAAAACCCATGAACGGGGCAAATAATACAATGCGCAAGAACATTGTCAATACCTGTTGTACCTGCTGGATATCGTTTGTGGTTCTGGTGATTAAGGAAGCTGTCGAGAAACGGGAGAATTCTTCACTGGAAAAAGATTCAACTTTCGCAAAGACATCCTTGCGCATATTCCGGCATGCGCCTGTTGCGGTTCTGGATGCCAGGTATGAAGAGCCAATGGCACAAAGGGATCCTAATAATGCGATGCCAAGCATCAACAGTCCTTCATGCAGAATATAGCTGGTCTGAAGAGCTTCCGTATCGATTCCCAATGCGGCATATTCACTTCTGATCATCATTCTCATGATTGCCTGCAGGTTTTCCTCAGTGTAATCCCCGAGCTGTTCCTGTGCCTGCTGCTGAAGAACCTGAATCATGGAAGGATCGAATTGCGTCATGCCGCTTTGTTTCAAAAAGGATACCATCAGGAACGGATTGCGGATGGCTTCCTGTAATGCAGAGGTATCCTCTGCTTCCAGAATGTAAACAGGTTCATCCTTCAATACGGGATATTTTTGAATATATGCAGGATCATTCTGTTCGATCTTCCTGTAGTTTTCTTCAAGAATTGTACCGTCCATAAAATACTGCAATGCCTGATAGGTTCCTTCGGACAAGGCATCGGGAACGGTTTCCGTTATGCCTCCGTACTGGATACCATAGGTAACAATGCCTGACATATAATCCGGCAAAGCAAGTTCCAGCTGAACCTGGGCAAAGACAAGTGCAATCACGGCTATGACAGAAAGCCAGAACGGCTTTAAATATCGGAATGCTTTCAGCATACAGCCCTCCTTATATAATTACCGATTTATATTACCATGGTAATATAAATATATCAACATAGTCAGATAATGATATTGCTTGTGTCATAATTTTGTGTTATAAATATCGCATGAACAAAGAAACGGAAAAAAAGGCGGAAATCAGGAAGAATGCCATAGAACTTTTTCAGAATAAAGGATACGATAACGTTACGGTTGTTGACATTGCTTCTTCTGCCGGCATATCCAAGAATACGTTTTATTATTATTTTTCCAGTAAAGAAGATCTGATCATGGATCTGTTTAAGCCGGCGGATATTTCTGAAGATTTCTTTATTTACCTGATGGAAATTGATAATCCTCTGGAACGGCTGAATGCGATTTATGAAAAGATGATCGCATATTACGTACAGCTCGGCAGGGAAATCATCCGTAAAGCACTTGTATTAAATATTACACATGATTATGCATTTGATGAAAAAACGCAGAAAGCCAATACAAGCAGAGCTTCATTCCTCTTGCGTGTTTACAAGGAAGCACAGGAAAAACATCTTGTCCGCTCGGATATCTCCAGCGAAAAGATGATGTGGATTTCTTTGACACATCTCATGGGATGCCTGCAGGTCTGGGCAACCAGTTCTGCGGAGATAGACTTGAAGAAAATGTATATGAGCCATTATGAAGCAATGATCCATATCCGGGAGAATGAAGATGATGTTGCGTGATGCGGATATCCGTGAGCCTTTGTTTGCTTATTTGGAAAACAGATTTGGTGTGATCCGGATTCTGGAAGAAAAAACGATGGGAAAATCACGTGCAGACGTATTGATGGTAAAGGAAGACGGCCTCTATGGAATAGAGATCAAATCGGATGCAGATACATATGCAAGACTAAAACGACAGGTAAGAGACTACGACCGGTACTATGACTATAACTACGTGGTCATCGGAACAACACATGTAAAACATATTGAAGAGCATGTCCCGGTTTACTGGGGCATTCTTGTTGCAGATAAAGAGGGATCGGAGATTGATTTTTATGAGTACCGTGCACCGGTTAAGAACCCCAAGGTAAAGTGGAAATGGAAGATTACCGTTTTGTGGCGGATTGAGCTTGCACACATACAGGAAAGAAATCATCTGGCAAAATACAAACAGAAATCCAAAAAGTTCGTGCAGGAAAAAGTACTGGAAAAACTGGATGAGGAAACACTGCAGAAAGAATTTATACATGAACTGTTTGAAAGGGATTATCAGTTAATTGAGGAAGAAATCCGTCTTTATAAAGAACATCAATAAAAATGTTCTTTTTTTGACTATATTGAAAAATGAATTAAAATGTGGAATAATATGACCAGATGAAGCGCGATAAAGAAAAACCTGCATATATGCAGCTGTACCAAAAGGTCAGGGAGGAAATCGTGGAAGGCGTGTATGCCTATGGGACGAAAATTCCTTCCAAGAGAAACATGTCGCTGGAAACAGGCACCAGTCTGATTACCGTTGAACATGCTTATGATCTTCTGGCAGAAGAAGGATATATAGAGTCCCGTGAAAGAAGCGGGTATTTTGTGATTTATCGCAGTGAGGATCTTTTTTCTGTTGCCGAAGGAAAAAGAAAAGACCTTACGCATGCTTTGTCTA
>JAFYCG010000205.1 GCA_017539825.1 Solobacterium sp.
AACATTTCAGAATTTCAACGCGTCTGCAGGTCGGAATTGACGAGTCTATCCGGGCAAAACCACAATGATCTTGAAGTTCACACATGCACCCGCTAACATTGAAGCGATTATTGGTAGACAATATTACTATAAGGAAATGCCGCATTTATGATTTCATCAGTGGTATATACTGAATCGGCAAATCATTTTTGCGAACTGGTAATAAAGAACTGGTCTTTGAAGATGAAGCTGAAGAAATGCCGCTTTCGTTCTTGCCGGAAAAGGCAAATGGGCAGAAACGCATCCAATGAATTTCAAAGATACGAAAGTCCAGATTGACATGATATTACGGGAGGGCAACGTCGATGTCGAGAATGCTGTTATCAATTAAGCCGGAATACGTCAATAAGATCGTTGCCGGGACAAAGAAGTATGAATTCAGGAAGTTCCGCTGCCGTGAGGATGTGGACACCATTGTTATCTACGCCACTTCCCCTGTAAAACAGGTGATTGGTGAGGTTCCCATTATTTCCGTTATTGAAGATGCCGTTGATGAAGTCTGGAAGCAGACCCGGCAGGAAGGCGGGATCACGGAAAAGGCATTTATGGAATATTACAAGAACAAACAGGTTGCTGTTGCCTACCAACTTGGTGCGGTCATGCAATATGATGAACCCATGGCCTTGTCTGATGTAGGTCTTTCCTACGTGCCGCAATCTTTCGCGTATATCTAAGAAGCGGGTTTTCAAATGTATGATCTTGCCTAACGTAAAAGAACGAGGTACTCCGGATCTGCCAGAGTACCTCGAATCTGAGAGCATTTCCCAAGTGAAAATTCCCTTGCGCAGGGCAACCAACAAGAAGCCTGGTTACTATTTTGAAAGAGGATTTTGATCAACCGATTCGAATGATTGAGCAGAACTAAATTTCAAATTCGGGACTCCTTATCCGCCTGGCTGCCTGGAATGCATCTTTTCCTTCCCTATCGTTTCCAAAACACTTTCTGACATCAGGTATAGACTGAAGTTCAAATACCTTCTGATAGCCGAAGCAGTTTTTCGCAACAAATTACACGCTTTACCATCTGATTCATAGTATGATTTACGAGAAACAGGAGTTTGCTTATGTCTGTAGGGAAAAGGATTGTTGAACTGAGGAAGAAAATGAATATGACTGCTCGTGAGCTTGCCGATATTGCAGGTGTTACTCCCGCAACAATCTCGAGATATGAGCATGATAAAATGGACATTTCTGCGGATATGATCCGCAGGCTGTCTTCTGCCCTTAACGTCTCTGAGGAATATCTGATTCTTGATGATCCAAAGTATGCCTTTATGATCAACTCACAAACACAAATAAGCTCTTCTCTAAAAAAAGAAGAAGCTGAACTGTTAAGAGGGTATCGCAAGCTATCACCTGAACTTCAGGACATTGTCAGACGCTTATGCAATCTTCATCCGGAAAACTGAGATTTCCGGTTTTTTCTTTCATCGCCGGCCAGGATGGCAACTGTCACCTGAAATGCCATTTGTAAAGTGGAAAACGGCAGCCAAAGAACTCCTTCATCCAATATGCGTTCCAACTTTGCATTGCGCATACACAGTTATAAATCCGGTGCATCAGGGCAACAGGCATTTTGAAAGGATTCTGCAATTCTCATGATCCACCCGCATAAATCGCCAGAAACATGCAATATTGCCTGCCCGTGGCGATTTATAGCCGTTTTTTATGCTATATTCCGCAAAGACCATCAGATCTCGGCATATATCCAATCAAAGAACTGCCGGTTATTTCTCCAGAATATGGACTGACTGCCCGCAAAGAAAAAGAACAGCAATTGCTGTCCTTTGCATGGTTCATAAAGGCTGTTTTTGAATCTTGCATGCATGCGTCTTGCCTGCAGAATCGTATATGTTGCCGACGAAAAGAATATCCCCGTCATAATGCATATCCTTAAGTTTCGCCTGATAGTTCTTTTCTTTGATCTGGCTGATGGCTTCTTCTGCGGGCTTGTCCCATTTCAGTTCCGCAAGCAATGCCGGCTTCTGAATCCCCGGATACGGATAGAACAGGATATCACAGAAGCCTTTGCCGGATGCCAGTTCCTGAAACGAGGTATACGAATTGAGTGATGCAATATAGGCAAGCAGAATCACATACCTCAGTGAATCTTCACTGTTGTATTTCAGATGGGCAAGGCTGCTGTTATGAACATCATCAACGATTTCCGCAACTCTTGCTTCATCCATGGCAATGGTTGCCGCAAGAAGTTCATATCCTGATCAATGAAAGAAGAACCCGGAAACTTCAGCGATCCGGCCAAGATTCCATAAACACCTGCCAATAGCCTGAAGTTCAGATGACAGTTTCCAATAACCTCTTCACAAATCAGCATCTTTTCTTTTGAGGGCAGAATCAGAAATACTTGTTTCAGCAAGTCATTCCCTTACCTGTCTTCATGCTGATGAACATCAGTGAAAATGAACTTGATCATCCTTTGAAATCCATCATGATATCTTTGCTGAGGAGGTTGACAATGATGGCTCTGCAAAGATCAATTACCGAATCACTGGCGCAATGGAAAAACCGCCCGCATCATCCTTTGATCCTGAAAGGTCTCAAGAAGACAGGCAAGACTTTTTCCGTACGA
>JAFYCG010000206.1 GCA_017539825.1 Solobacterium sp.
TTGTGATCAGGGGTACGCTGATATAATTGCCAAAACCAATACAGATGTCCGGTTTTTCCTTCTTCATTATTTTTGCACATGTACCGTATGCGGAAATCATGGATGCAGCCGCTTTGGTCTTCTGTACAAAACCTCCGTTGGTCACAGACATCCTTGCCCCGTAAAAGCGATATCCGTGAGCAGGAATCACATCTGCTTCCATTCGGTTCAGTGATCCGAAGAAGATCACTTCGTTTTCGGGACTGTGCGCTTTGATCTTATCTGCCAGGGCAAGTGCAGGATGAATATGTCCGCCTGTGCCTCCGGCTGCAATCATCACTTTCATGAAAAACCTCCATCATATATTCTATCACATCAGAAGAACGAAGTGTATAAACTAAAAAAAAGCCATCCAAAATCAATTGGATAGCTTGCTGTTTTCAACAACTTCGTCAATCTTTGCCCACAATTCTTCCATTCCTGTCTTTTTCAGGGAAGAACACGGGACAAGACAGTTTTTGCTGATCTCCAGTTTATCGGCAATCACCTTCATGCTTTTCATCAGCTGTTGCCGAGAAAGCTTGTCAGATTTTGTTACCGCAACAATGATTGCAAGATGCATGCTTTTGGCATAATCAATCATTGTAATATCATCTTCTTTCGGCTCTCTGCGGCAATCCATCAGAAGAACCAGGCCTTTTAACTGTTTGCGATAGCGGAAATACGGATCGATGATTTTCTGGAATTTCACCGCATTATTCTTATCGTCATAAGAATAACCGTAACCCGGTGCATCGGTAAAGATTACTTTTCCGTCGACAAGAAAGAAATTCAGAAGTTTTGTCTTGCCGGGTGTTTTCCCGGAGAATGCCAGATTCTTGCGGTTGGTAAGAGAGTTGATCAGGGAACTCTTTCCGGCATTTGACCTGCCGGCAAAGATGATCTCAGGAAGATCGCTGTCAGGCCACTGGTCACTTCTGGCTGCACTGGTCACAAGTGAGGCGTCATGAAACACTTCCATTACTTCACCAATGCTTCCTGCAATACCTGCGAAACATCCTCAACCGGTACGAACTGGATAGAATTCTTTACGGTTTCAGGAATGTCATCCAGATCCCTCAGATTATTCTTCGGAATCAGAACTTTGTTGATGCCGACTCTGTGAGCAGCAAGAGACTTTTCACGCAATCCGCCAATCGGCAATACATGTCCGCGCAATGTGACTTCACCCGTCATGGCAAGATCACTGTAAACCGCTCTGTTGCACAATGCGGAAACAAGTGCTGTTGTCAAAGTGACACCGGCAGACGGTCCGTCTTTCGGAACTGCTCCTTCCGGTACATGAATATGAATGTCATGTGCCTTAAAGAATTTGGTGTCAATCTGCAGTTCATCTGCATGTGCCTTGACATAGTCAAGGGCGATTTCCGCACTCTCTTTCATGACATCACCGAGTTTTCCGGTAAGGACAAGTCTTCCTTCACCGGCAAAGTAATTGACTTCGATGGAAAGAACATCTCCGCCGAACTCGGTATACGCCAGACCTGTAACAACACCGATCTGGTTTTCCTTTTCCTTTGTGCCGTATTCAAAGATTTCTTTGCCTAACCACTTCTTGATCAGTTCAACGGTTACCGTAACAGATTCACTCTCTCCGTTCAGAATGGACAGAACGGATTTTCTGCACAGGGAGGCAATCATCCTTTCAAGCTGTCTGACACCTGCTTCCCTTGTGTAATGACGGATCAGATATAAGATCTCATCTTCTTTCAGGGTAAACTGTGTATCATTCAGACCGTTTGCGGTCAACTGCTTCGGAATCAGGTGATCAATCGCAATATGCACCTTATCGATTTCCGTATAAGACGGCAATTCAATAATCTCAAGACGATCACGTAACGGAGCAGGAATGTTTTCCAGGTAGTTTGCAGTAGCGATAAACATGACTTTGGAAAGATCATACGGCTCTTCCAGATAATGGTCTGAGAAGAAGCTGTTCTGTTCAGGATCCAGCACTTCCAGTAAAGCATCACTCGGATCTCCCTTGTAGTCAGCACCCATCTTGTCAGTTTCGTCAATCAGGAATACCGGATTCAGTACCTGTACTTTCTTCATGCCCTGAATGACTCTGCCTGGCATGGAACCAAGGTAGGTTCTCCTGTGTCCTCTGATTTCAGCCTCATCACGCACGCCGCCAAGTGACATTTTGACAAATTTGCGGTCCAAAGCTCTTGCGATGGATTTTGCCAGAGATGTTTTGCCGACTCCCGGAGGACCGACAAGACAGAGAATCGGGCTGTTCAGAGATTGTGTCATCTGCTTGACTGCCAGATATTCCATCACTCTGTCCTTGACCTTCTCAAGGCCGTAATGATCCTCATCCAGCACCCTTCTGACATCTTTTAGATTTTCGTTGTCATCTGTCAGCTGCCACCACGGTACTTTCAGTAACCAGTCAAGATATGTTCTTTCAACACTTGCTTCTCCGCTTCCCGGAGGCAGCATTTCAAATCTCTGCAGCTCTTCAAGTGCCTTCTCTTTGACATGCTGAGGATATGGATTCTTCTCAATCATTTCACGAATCTGTGCAGTGTCATCTGTACGGGAAGCAACATCACCAAGCTCTTCTTTAATCGCCTTCATCTTTTCACGAAGGTAGTATTCCTTCTGGTTGTCATCAATGCGCTCTTTGACTTTTTCGTTGATGGAAGCTTCCAGCTGATTGAATCTCTGCTGTTTCTCCAGTTCACCGATAATCATATACATGCGCTCATTGACATTGATGGTCTCGAGCAGTTTCTGTTTTGTATCCTGGTCCATCACAAAATATTGTCCGAACTGATCGGTCAATGTGATTGCGCTGACACCCTGTGACAGCTGACGGATAATATCCGGAGGAAAAGCACTGGAAATATTGGAAGTTCTTTCAAACTGTCCGACGATTCTCTTTACAAGTGCCATTTCTTCCTGTGGATCACCCTGTACTTCTTCAAGCGGTTCAACCTCCGACATCATCATGTCGGAGTTGTCCATGAATTCAACCCGTTTTGCACGCTTCATGCCGGTAAAAGTGACTCTCATGAAACCTTCCTTGCGGCGGATGACCTTGATTTTTGACAATGTTCCCATTGTATAAATATCATCCACTTTCGGATTGTCAACCATGATGTTGTTCTGGCATACGATCCAGACCATGCCGTCATAATTGCTGGAAGCTTCATTCAAAGCGTTGATTGATTTGTTTCTGCCAACCTCAATGACGACATCCTGGCCGGGGAAAACAATAATCCCTCTTGTACATACGACAGGCACTTTGACATTTGCATTTTCGCTCATACTTAACACCTCCTTTACGTGTGTTATCCTGTGTGGAAAAATAAGACGCGATGCGTCTTATTCTTTCAGCTTGTTATTCTTCTTCGGAAGTTTCTGCTTTCGGCTCTTCGGTAACAATACCGGCAGCTTCCTTGGCAATCTTCTTGATGAACTCATAAGCTCTGCCGTTTGTCAGATCCATTGCTACCAGGTTCGGATCAACATACTGACGTACCTGGTCAACACTCATCTGATACATATCAGCAAGGCTCTGCATTTCTTCATCAATCTGTTCAGGTGTAGCTGTCATGCCTTCAGCCTTTGCTACAGCATCCAGTGCAAGTCTTGTCTTGACATCTGTTTCAGCCTGCTCACGGAACTGGTTCTTGAAACCATCCGTGTCAAGTCCTGTCATCTGTAAATAAGATGTCAGGCTCATGCCATAGGACTGCAGCTGATTGACAAGACCGTTTACCTGGTTCTGTACTTCTTCTTCGATCATGACTTCAGGGATGACTACAGTTGTGATATTGCGGAGTTCTTCTAACAGTTTTCCGTCAGCAACAGATTCAGCTGTATTCTTCTTGTTGTCTTCCAGTCTCTTGCGGACATGTTCCTTGAGCTGTTCAACATTTTCAACACCCGGATAGTTTACATCCTGTGCAAA
>JAFYCG010000207.1 GCA_017539825.1 Solobacterium sp.
AGGGTACTGACAGGCATGATGGACCATCTGCCTTTTTGATTCAGATAATCCGGTGTCATGGAGGTGGTACCGACATGGATTCTGTATTGTTTTCCCGGCCAGTATTGATCATGCCAGATTTCAAATTCATCCGACCAGCGTGAAAATACTTCTTTATCCGGATCCAGGTCGGAAGGATGAACGATTTTTCCGAGCTGAGTGTCTTTTGAACAGACGACAAACATAGGTTCTTTATAGAGCGGTGTAACAGTGAGATTGGAGACTGGCATTATTCCGGTGACAAGAGCAATGTCTAATTGACTGGCTTCCATCATTCTGTATAATTCCCTGGAATGACGGGTATGGGTATCGATACGGATATCCGTATACTGATCCAGGATTTGATTGTAGAAATCAGTTAATGTAAAGGAATTGAGCCTGTCCAGTGCACCAATCGATACTTCCGTTATATTTCGTGTATTTTTTAAATCATAGATTTCTTTCATCAGGGATTCCCAATCCCTGGAAAGCTGCAGGAAATGTTTGCCGTAAGGTGTTAAAGAAACCGAAGAATGGCCTTTCTTACGTATCAGCAATTCTACACCAAGCTCATTCTCTAACAGTTTAATCTGTTTGGAAAGATTGCTCTGGGTAGTATACAGATTGTTTGCGGCTAATGTGATATTTCCGCATTCAACAACACTTAAAAAGGCTTGTATCATTTCGGGTGTAACCATAGTTATTCTCCTTTTTAAATATTCTATTACAGAATAAATATTAGGTCAAATAGTTGTTTTACAATATATTTGAATCTGGTTATAGTAATAGTGTCAAAAGGAGAAAGAAAAATGGCAGTTAAGATTGATTATGCGGAAACCGCAAAAACATTGGTTGAACTGGTCGGCGGACCGGAAAACGTGAATGCAGTATCTCACTGTATGACACGTCTGAGATTTACATTAAAGGATCCTTCCAAAGCGGATAAAGATGCGATTAAGAAGGTCAGAGGTGTCATCGGGCTTGTTGAGGCAGGCGGACAGACACAGATCATCCTTGGTGAAAATCTGATTAACACATATACAGAAGTTCTGAAACAGTATAAGTTCGAAGACGGCGGTGCAGTAGGTGAAGAACCTGCTGAAAAGCCGCAGGGTATTAAAGGCTATGCGAAAGTTGTTGTAGATTATATTGCGGCTGCAGTATCACCGATGGTTCCGGCACTGGTTGCAGGCGGATTGCTGAAGGTTGTCTTACTGTTAATCGGTATGGCTGTTCCTGCATTTACAGAAACACCGACAAATACGATTCTCGGTTATGTTGCAAATGCTCCGTTCTACTTTATGCCGATCTTTGTCGCATACGGCGGAGCAAAGAAGTTAAATTCCACACCGGCTTACGCAATGATGGTTGCTGCTTCATTGTTGACACCGGGCTGGGTCAGCATGGTTTCTTCCCTGAAGGAAGCCGGTTCTACCGCAACGACAGTATGTGGTATTCCTGCTCTTGCAGTTACTTACAACAACTCGCTTCTTCCTGCATTGCTGATTGCTGTTGTTGCAGCATATGCGGAAAAATTCTTCAATAAAATTGTTCCGGGTATCTTCAAATCTCTGTTAGTAGGCTTGGGAACAATTACAGTTACAGGCATTCTGGCATTCACAATCCTCGGTCCTCTGGGCGACTATATCGGATCTATGATTGCTGGATTATTCATCTTCTTAGGCGGAGCAGCGGCACCAATCGCAATCGGCGTATTAGCAGCATGTCTTCCATGGCTCATCATGCTTGGCATGCATCATGGTATCTCCCCTTTCATGGCTTCCAATATTGCCGATATCGGATATGATGCCGTTATCCGTCCTGCATTCTTGCTTCACAATATGTGTGAAGGCGGAGCAGCACTCGGTGTAGCTTTACGTGCCAAAGATCCTGAATACAAGTCACAGGCATTATCTATCGCATTCGGATGTATCGTTGCCGGTGTAACAGAACCATGTATTTACGGTATTACATTTAAATTAAAGAAACCGATGATCGGTGTCATGGCAGGGGGTCTGGTCGGTGGTATCGTTGCAGGCTTGATGCATGTTAAAGCATACGTCATGGGTTATTCAACAATCATGGCTTTACCGATCTTCATGGATACAGCAATCTCTATGGCAATTGCCGTTGTCGTCGGTATTGCAGTAGCTGCTGTAGTTACATACATCATCGGATTCGACCAGGATGAAGCACATATTTAAAAATATATTGCTATAATATTCATATAAAAAGGAGCTTGTATATGAAAGATAATCAGATATTCCCGAAGAATTTCTTATGGGGTGGCGCAGTAGCCGCAAATCAGTGTGAAGGTGCATGGCTGGAAGATGGAAAACAGCCGAACATTACCGATGTCATGGTTGGCATCAATGCCCGTGAGGCAGGTTTGAAATGGAACGAGGATACACAGAAATGGGAGATGCATCTGGATCCCGATAAAGCGTATCTGAGCCATGAAGGTATCGATTTCTATCATAGATACAAGGAAGATCTTCAGTTAATGGCCGGTATGGGATTCAATTGCTTCAGAACATCGATCGCCTGGGGCAGAATCTATCCCAATGGTGATGAATCAGAACCGAATGAACCCGGACTAAAATTCTATGATGATCTGTTTGATGAAATGATCCGTCTCGGTATGGAACCGGTTGTTACACTCAGTCACTATGAAACACCGCTGCATCTTCTGACAGAGTATGGCGGGTGGGCAAGTAAAAAGGTCATTGAATTCTGGAAGAATTATGTCACAACCGTATTCAATCGTTATAAAGGAAAAGTAAAATACTGGTTAACATTTAATGAAGTCAACAACCTTTACAGAAGACCTGTTGTCTCTGCCGGTGTATTATCTGTGAATCCGCCGTTTGATAAGGATGATCCGTTAAAGGTAAGTCCGGTAGATACATGGCAGGCTTATGCCAACATCCTTGTCGGTAATGCCTGGACTGTAAAGATCGGACATGAAGCGGATCCGGAAAACAAAGTCGGATGCATGTTGACAAGTTCTTGTGTTGCAACGTATCCGTATACATGTGATCCGAAGGATGTATGGGGTGCATACAATATTCAGAGAATCTCTAATTACTACTTCGGTGATCCGTTCTGTCTGGGAATTGTTCCGGGCTATGTCAAGCGTTTGTGGAGAGAAGAAGGTGTTCAGCCTGAATTAAATGATGATGAGCTTGCATTGATTAAAGAATACACAGTTGATTTCTTCTCCTTCAGTTATTACAGATCCGGAACCTTCTCCAAAGATGTGGAAAATGCATTCGATACAGGCGGTATCAAAGGAAAAGACAACCCATACCTGAAGGCTGTATCTCCTGAACCATGGAAATGGCCTGTAGATCCGGAAGGCATTCGTTATGTACTGAATGTATTGTATGATCGTTATCATCTGCCGCTGTTTATCGTAGAAAACGGTATCGGCCTGGATGAACATCCGGATGCAAACGGAGAGATTGACGATGCATTCCGCAAGCAGTATGTGCATGATCATCTTGTACAGGTAAGAGAGGCATTGCTGGATGGCGTAGAAATCATGGGTTATCTCTACTGGGGACCGATTGATATTGTATCCGCAGGAACAGGTGAAATGAAAAAACGTTATGGATTTGTATACGTTGACAGATACAATGACGGTACAGGTACACTGGAAAGAAGCAAGAAGAATTCCTATGAATGGTTCCATAAGGTAATTGCTTCTAATGGAGAGGACTTGGAAATATAATGGATTTAACCAAAGAAAAAATCAACAGTTTATCAAAACTTCCTACCGGCAATGTTGCCGATAACAATCCCACAGGATATGTTCTGACAAGTCAAATTCAATCCGTGAATCCGAAGCTGCATATGATCGGCAGAGCATTTCCGGTCATATGCCACCCGGGTGATAATCTGGCAATCCATGAAGCTTTGCATCTGGCAAAAGAGAATGATGTATTGATCATTGATTGTGACGGATATACGGAAGGGGGACACTTTGGCGATGTCATGGCGAATGCATGCAAGGAAAAGGGACTTGCGGGAGTCGTCATCAACGGTACGTGCCGTGATGCACAGGATATCCGTGAGTTACAATTTCCTGTATATGCCAGAGGATATTGTCCCGCACCTACCACAAAACTGCATCATGCAGAATATCCGGAAGAAATGATTCTCGGCAAAGCGGTTATCCGGAAAGGAGATCTGGTTTTCGGAGATGGAGATGGTGTAGTCATCATTCCGAAAGAAAAAGAAGATGAAGTCATGGAAAATGCATGCAAGAAATATGATAAGGAACAGATCATCCTTCAGGATTTGCATGCAGGCAGGGAACTATGGGTTTTAATGCATTTTGATAAAATCAAGGAATAGGAGAAAAAGATGGGATTATTTGACGCATTCAAGAAGAAAGAAATATTGGAACCACTAAACGTTTCAGATGAGGATATCGTTGCATTGGCAGACGGACAGTTGATTGATGTTACGACTGTATCGGATCCGATGTTTGCGGAAAAGATGATGGGTGACAGTATTGCCTTTACCTATACAGGTGACAAGGTTACAATCTGCTCTCCTGCTAACGGGACATTAACTGCCATTTTCCCGACAGGACATGCATTTGGAGTAACCATGAAAAACGGAGTGGAATTACTGGTTCATATCGGTATTGATACCGTTAATGCAAAAGGTGACGGATTCAGACTGCTGGGAAGAAAGCAGAATGATACGGTTAAAGCAGGTGATCCGATTGTGGAAGTAGATCTGAAGAAGCTTTCCAAAAAATATGAGATGCCTGTCATGCTGATTATTACCAATGCAAATGATCAGAAGATTATCTTCAAAGGACCGCAGAAAGTATCACGCGGAGATAAAGTGACAGAATAATATTCATCATAAACAAATAAAAACAAAGGGCTTCCGAGGTATCTTCGGAAGTCTTTTATATAGACAAATGTTCACTTGATATGCGAACGATCGTTCTCTATAATAATGTATGATCGAACAATCACATACAGAAGGAGATATAATGGCAAAAGATACCAGGGAAAGAATACTGATGGCTGCATTAGAGATGTTTTCACGAAACGGATATGCGGGTACAAATATACGGGAGCTTTCTGCCTCTTTGGGGATGGGAAAATCATCTATGTACCGTCACTTTGCAAGCAAGGAAGAAATATGGAATACCCTGCTTGATCAGATGATTGCGTATTATGGAGAACATTTCGGTTCATCTGAGCATCTTCCGCGTGTTCCGGATACGCTTGAGGATATGGTGCAGATGACAATACGTATGGTTGATTTTACTGTGCATGATGAAAAGATTGTTATGACAAGAAAGGTCCTTTCCATTGAGCAGTTCAGAGATGAACGTGCACGGGATCTTGCCACAAAGCATTTTCTGACAGGACTCACAGAGATGTTCACGCATGTCTTTGAAGGAATGATGGATAAAGGGCTTCTTCATCGGGATGATCCTGCAATGCTTGCCTTTGCCTATACTGCACCAATCTCCTCACTCATTCATCTTTGTGATCGTGAACCGCAGAAAACAACTGAGGCAATGGAACAGACAGAAGCATTCAGCCGTCATTTTATAAAAACATATGGGGTAACAGATAATGAAAACTGACAACATTTTGATCAGGATATTAAATGAAAATGAAATCCCTGCTGCGCTTGCATTGGCATGGAAAGTTTTTTGTATATATGAATCCTGTGATTATGCACCGGAAGGGACAGAAGAATTCAGAAGGTGTCTGAAGGATGATGCATATCTTGCAGGGATACAATACTATGGTGCTTTTGATGAAGAAAAACTGGTTGGATTATTGGGCATTCGCAAGGAGAAACGTCATATCTGCTTTTTCTTTGTGGATGGAGAATACCACCGGCGCGGTATCGGCAGAAAACTGTTTCTGAGATTGAGAGAAGATTATCCGAAACAGACAATTACCCTCAACTCCTCTCCGTATGGCCTTCCTTTTTATAAAGCACTTGGTTTTACAGCGACAGATGAAGAACAGACAGTTCACGGAATACGTTTCACGCCGATGATATTTGAACCGCAGGATGAAAAAAATGCCTAAAGCAGTTAACCCGAAAGATACCACAAGAGAAAAAGCTTTTACGCTTTGGATGGATGCAAAGAATCCCATGGTGACATTCACGAAAACACTGGATGTCACAAAACTGATCCGGTTAAGAAAAAAAGAAGCATTTGAAGTTCAACATGCTGATGGACTACTGCATCGGAAAAGCTGCATCTTCTATCCAAGAGTTTTATATGTTGCCTGTCGGCAATGAACTGATTCAGTATGATGCCCTTGCGATAAACACAATCGTGAAAAATCGGAAGGGAGAGATCAATTCCTGTGACCTTTTATTTTCGGAAGATTTTGAAACATTTAAACAGGAATATCTGACATATACTACACAGGTTTCACAAAGCTGTACGGATCGGGATCTGTCTGCTGATTATATGG
The DNA here is from genome assembly GCA_017539825.1 of Solobacterium sp. Lineage (GTDB taxonomy): Bacteria > Bacillota_I > Bacilli_A > Erysipelotrichales > Erysipelotrichaceae > Bulleidia. The sequence continues at coordinate 6,492 of JAFYCG010000207.1, forward strand.
TGATCGGAACCTCTGCAATTACAGAAACAGAACTTGACACTGTAATCAATATATACACCGGATTTTTCAACAATCCCTTTGTGATATGGGGAAGATACAGAAAAAAACTGTTTCATTACAGCCTGCCGGTTTCCTTCCAGTTTCACCACACACAGATGGATGGAGCACAAGCAGGAATCTTTTTGGAAAACCTGCAAAATAGCATCAATCATTGCGACAGTTTTTTGGGGGGAGAAAATGAATAGGAAATGGATTAACCGGATTGGCATCACAGGATTGCTGGCACTAGCTTCCTATACAGCTGCAGTATTATTTTCACCGATGGCATATCCCGGATATAACTGGATGGAGCAGGCAGTCAGTGATCTTTCAGCACAAACTGCACCTTCAAAAACACTTTGGAACCAGCTCGCGGCAATCTACAATATATGCAGTGTCGTCTGTGTAACGTGTGTATCTGTTTATGTGGCAGATGAAAAAATATCTTCAAAACTGTTCCGTTTGGGAATACATCTGTTTACACTCATGAACTGGGTATCCGGTGTTGGGTACACCATGTTTCCTTTAACAGACGGAGGAAAAGAGATCGCTTCCCAGCAGGAATCAATGCATGTCATAGTTACCGTGCTTGTGGTGGTGTTGTCAATCGCATCTCTTATTATTCTGATTACGGCAGGTTACCGGAAAGACGGGATAAGAAATATCGGCATATGGGCATCTGTGGCATTAGTCATGATGTTTGCCGGTTCACTTGGAACCGCCATTGTACCTGCACAGTATTTTGGGATTGCAGAGCGTTTCAGTACATTTGCGGCTGTGGGGTTCAATGCAGTACTTGGCTGGTATTTGTTTATGGGGTTTCCAAAATCTAAAGCATCGTTACAAACACAGGGGGAAAGATGAATAAACTTGTTTTATATATTCACGGAAAAGGCGGTAGTGCTTCGGAAAGCAGCCACTACAAAACCATTTTCCATGACAGTATAGTTATAGGTCTGGACTACAAAGAAGATGTTCCCTGGAAAACAGGAAAAGAAATTTTTGATGAAGTTAAAAGACTCCATGAAGAATATGAAAGTATTACTCTGATTGCCAACAGTATCGGTGCATATTACAGTATGATCTCCGGAATAGATCCGATGATTTATAAAGCATACTTTATATCTCCGATTGTAAACATGGAAAAGCTGATCCTGGATATGATGATTTGGGCAGATGTGAGTGAAGAAGATCTGAAAACAAAAGGCATCATTCCTACATCTTTCGGAGAAAATCTTTCCTGGGAATATCTGTGCTATGTCAGGGAACATCCTGTGCAATGGAATGTACCTACTGAAATCCTTTATGGGGAAAATGACAATCTGACATCTCTTGAAACAATCAAAACGTTTGTGAAAATCCACCATGCCGGATTGATCGTCATGGAAAAAGGGGAACACTGGTTCCATACGCCTGAACAGATGAAGTTTCTGGATGAATGGATCAGATCAAAAGAAAATCATGAATAGGGAAAATGACGCTGATTTAATGCATTCAGTGTCATTTCTTTCATCCTGTCCACACAACTGCAACATCACCCATATAAAAATCTCCTTTTTTTGATTGAAAAAGGAGATTATCATGATAAACATTTATAATCTATGTTAGTTTATGCCTTGCAAGCTAAAAAATAATTATTCATTCTGTAAGTAGGGAAGCAGTTTTGCGGAGATTTCTTCTATAGTTTCATCAATATAATATGTATACCTTTCATAGCTTCCATCGTAAATCCGGCTGATATGAACTCTGTGATTTTTCATTTCTACCATTATCCTGTCTCTGTCCGGGTTGCTTAATACGACATAAATTGAAGGATCCTCAAAATCCTGTGTTGAATACAGGGAAAACATTTGTATATCACCAATGGATGAAAGAAGTTCTTTTTCCTGATGATAAGGATGAGGAATGTTTTCTATGCCGCTTATTTCCATATTCTCAATATGCGTATAGTTTTTTATATGATCCTGCAAGGTTCCGTTTTTTACCGCAAAAGCACAGAGGCTGAAACCTGCCACCATGATCAGAAAAACATTGATCACAAGTATTATGCCAAGATGTTTCTTTTGCGGATGAACAATTTCCTTCAGTCTGTAACGCAATGAATCGGCAGATGCAGAAAGACAAGTTGTAAAACCTTTTGTCTCGGATGAATTCGAAAGGATCAGTTGTGCATATTTCTTTTTCTGCTCATCCGTATAATTCTTTATGACAATTTCATCACAGGATAATTCAAGGTCTTCTGAGGTTTTCCTGATAGCTTTGTACATAAACGGATTAAACCAGTTTAGTGCTGTAAAAAAAGCCATGTCCATTTTTGTGCCGGGATCTTCTGCCAAAATATGAGTCAGTTCATGCCGGAAAATCATTCCCAGTTCTTCGTCTGTATATTCTTTCGGAGGCAGAAGTACATATGTCGCGTTTTTAAATACACCGATTGCCAAAGGTGTTTCCAGTTCCGGACATACAGCAAGGTGATATTCTGCATAGTCCGATTTGATATTCCGCATGCATTCTTTCCAAAGATCTTGTACTTCTGCAGGCGGATCATAGATATTCTTTAACAGTCGTTTGCGGGTGGAAAAATGCATAAAGACGGAATAGGCAAAAGAGACAATAAAACCGCAGAACCAGAGGATAAAAAAGATATACAGAGTGAGTTTATTGATTTTGATGATATAAAAGCTCTTGGGAGTAAAAGCAGGCAGCAATGTGAAATACAGGTAATTTGGCAGAAGCCAGAAGATCGCGCATGTATAGGCGGAAAAATGCTTTCTTAAAAACCGGATGGATGGAACAAGCAGGGTATAATACAACCCGATATACAAAGATATCAGAAGTATGAAAGAAGATGTTTCATAAAACATATTCAGATCTTTGTTAGTTGATATGATGATGGCATAACATGTCATAATGCCGCATAAAAACACCATGAGAGAGGGACGAGAGATCTTTTTGGGTACCAATCTGTTTTTTTGTCGTACAATGTCTAAACCCAGAGATATACTGAGAAGACAAAAAACAAACAGACGTGCCCAAACTCTGATGTCGTTCATAGAAGATTTTTCTCCAGCATCTCTTTTAATTCTTCCAGGTCTTCTTTGCTGATGCCGCTGTCACATAATGCAGTCGCAAACGAACGCATATTTCCCTTAAAAAGCTGGTTGATGAAATTTCTGCTTTGCATACTGTTGTATTCATGTTCGGAAATCAAAGGGATGTATTGGCTGCTTCTGCCGTTTTTCTCAATTTTCAGAAATCCTTTGTCTGCCAGTCTTGTCAACATCGTCAGCAATGTTGTCTGAGCAATATTTCTTTTCTGGTTCATTTTTTCTTCAATCTCAAAACGTTGTACAGGAGACTGGCATGACCAGATAATCTGCATGACTTCCAATTCTGCATCCGGTAATTTTTTCATAAACTTCTCCTCATTCTACGTTTGTAGTGTAAAATAATTCTACAACTGTAGAATTAAATAGTCAAGGAAGGATAACCTTTACAGAAACAAACAGGAATGAGAAAATAGATGCGGAAAGAAGGAAACAAATGAATAATAAAAGAGCTATTGCAGGGATTTCTGCCACCGCATCATTTTTATATTTAGGTTATCATTACAGAGATAAAATCTTACGTGTATTTTATGAGCAGATGCTTAAATTTCATCCGGGGAACGGGAATAACTTTACCGTGATTAATGCCGGAAACAATCCGGATAATATCTTAACAGGGAAAACCATCGCATATCTTGGCTCATCTGTCACATTCGGTGCTGCTTCAGGACATGTTTCTTTTGTGGAATATATCGCTAAGAGAAATCGCACGGAATATATTAAAGAAGCTGTTTCGGGAACAACATTAGTAGATGAAGGGGATGAATCCTACATCAAAAGAATGAAAAAAATGGATCCGGAAACCAGGATCGATCTTTTTGTGGTACAGTTATCCACCAATGACGCTACCCAGAACAAAAAGCTGGGTACTATTTCCCAAAGCGGTTTATATGATACTAAGACCATTACAGGGGCAATGGAATATATTATTTCCTATGTCAAGAATACATGGCATTGTCCGGTTCTTTTCTATACCAATGCAAGATATGAGAGTGAAGCATATGCGCAGATGGTTGAAAGGCTGAAGGAGTTGCAAAAGAATCATGTGATCGGCATTATTGATCTGTATACAGGAGATGATTTCAACAATATTACCGAGGAAGAAAGAAAGTTGTATATGGCGGATCCGATCCATCCGACAAAAGCAGGATATCTGCAATGGTGGACACCGGAAATTGAAAAACAGATGATTTCCTATGTGGATTCTTTATATAAAGAATAGGGAAAAATGTAAAATAACCGGGTTATGACAGGAAGATTTACGGTTTGATCCGTAACTTCCTTTTTTGTGCGTTTATGCGTTGAGAGTAAAAAATACCTGTATATCAATAAAATCCCATAAGGTAAACAAACACGATGATCTGTGTCATCCGGTAAATTGAATTACGTACATAGAACATGTAGAATGATTGTAGAAAAAGCAAACTTTGTATACATCAAAATAATCTGCTAATTTTACTTTGATACAGAAGAAAGGAGTTATAATTTATGGGTTTTCCGAAAGGTTTTTTATGGGGCGGCGCGGTAGCCGCAAATCAATGTGAAGGGGCGTATCTTGAAGATGGCAAAGGATTGAGTGTTCCGGATATGTTGCTGGGTGGTGATGTCAATACACCGAGGACCTTCCTTCCTGTTACAGATCCGAATGCTTTCTATCCCAGCCATGAAGCTGTAGACTTCTATCATCATTATAAAGAAGACATTGCGCTTTTTGCAGAGATGGGATGGAATGTATTCCGTCTTTCCATCAACTGGGGAAGAATCTATCCGAATGGCGATGATCCGGAACCAAATGAAGCCGGACTACAGTTCTATGACAACGTATTTGATGAATGTAAGAAGTACAATATCGAACCGCTGGTCACTATCTGTCATTATGAAATGCCATGGGCGATTGTCACAAAGTACAGCGGCTTTCATGACCGCAGGACAATTGACCTGTATCTGAAATACTGTGAGACCATTTTCAGACGCTACAAGGACAAGGTAAAATACTGGCTGACATTCAATGAAATCAATGTGCCTGTACTTAGTGAAGGCGGTATCGGGAATCTTTATGGCATAGGCCTTCTGGAAGAGGAAGATATTCAGGCAACGGATCCAATTAAATTGTCCGATCTTAAATTCAATCGGCAGCGCACATTTGAAGCTCTTCACAACGAATTTGTTGCCAGTGCCAAAGCAGTCATGCTCGGGCATGAAATCAATCCGGATTTTAAGATCGGATGCATGATTGCACATATCACATGTTATCCGCTGACACCGGATCCGAAAGATGTCCTTGCCTGTATCAAAGATGACAATTTAAAACATAATCTTTGCGGTGATGTACAGGTGCGCGGACAGTATCCTGTATGGACGGAGGCATATCTGAAAGAAAAGGGTGTCACCTTCAATTTTGTCACTGAGGAAGATAAGGAAATTTTGAAGAAGGGTACCGTTGATTTCTATACATTCTCTTATTATCAGACAAGCTGTATCACAACACATGCCGGTGCCGAAACCACAAATGCCAATATGAGTGTAGGTGCAAAAAATCCATATCTCAAAGCTTCGGACTGGGGCTGGCAGATTGATCCGGATGGCTTAAAATACACTTTGGCAACATTGGCAGACAGATATCCGGGTGTACCGCTGATGATTGTAGAAAACGGATTTGGCGCATTTGACAAAGTGGAGGAAGACGGTAGTATTCATGATGATTACAGGATTGCTTACTTCAAGCCGCATGTTATCGCAATGCGGGAAGCAATTGAAGAAGGCGTGCCGCTGATCGGATACACAACCTGGGGACCAATTGATCTGGTTTCTGCATCCACAGGTGAATATGCAAAGCGGTATGGTTTCATCTATGTTAACAGGCATGATGACGGAACCGGAGATTTCTCAAGAAGCAGAAAGGATTCCTTCTACTGGTATAAAAAGGTTTGCGAAAGCAATGGAGAGATTGTTGACTGATCGATCATTATAAAAACAGGGGCTGATACATTTATCAGTCCCTGTTTTATTACGGGTTACATTTTCTTGCTTTTGGGTTGAGGCCCGTGATACTCAATACAGAGCATCGTCAGATCATCAAACTGTTCTGCGTCATCCACAAATTCATCAACTGCGTCACGGACATTTTTCAGAATCTTCGTCGGAGAAGCATCCGGTTCTTGATTCAATGTATCAATCATGCGCTTTGTACCGAACATCTGATTTTGTGAATTTGTTGCTTCCGGAACACCGTCGGTATAAAGGAATAATCTGTCTCCCGGGTTCATCTGGATCGTGTATTCTTTATATTTAACGCCATCCATTCCTCCGATGACAAATCCGTGTTTGTCTTTATAGAGTTCAAACGGTCCGTTTTGTGACAGGGCAGGATATTCATGACCTGCATTCGCAGCCGAAATTTTGCCAGTGGATATTTCCAAAATACCAAGCCATACGGTGACAAACATTTCCGTCTGGTTACTGGAACATAAAGCTTCATTGGTCTTGTTCAGTATTTCTGCGGCAGATTGTCCCAGCATTGCACAGCTTTGGAGAATAACTTTAGAGATCATCATGAACAGGGCAGCAGGGATTCCTTTGCCGCTGACATCCGCCATGACCATACAGAGATGATCATCGTCAATCAGGAAGAAGTCATAGAAGTCTCCACCGACCTCCTTGGCAGGATCCATAGAAGCATAGATGTCAAATTCCATCCTGTTCGGGAAAGCCGGGAAGATATGCGGCAACATGCTGCTTTGGATCTGATTGGCCATTCCGAGCTCCGTGTTGACACGTTCTTTTTCTTTTGTGATTTGGGTAATATCTTCAATATACTGTTTTGTCTTTTTGGATAGATCATCAAAGGCTTCAGCCAGCACTTCAATTTCATCGTTTGTCCTGTAAACATCCTGCATTTCAAACAGCTCGCCTGTTCTGCTGCTGTGGTTGATATTTTTTGTCATCTCACTGAGCGGTCTGACAATTCTGCCGGATGCGATTAACGCAAAGCTGACACCCAGAAGGA
>JAFYCG010000208.1 GCA_017539825.1 Solobacterium sp.
CCATATCCGGCATCTTCCAGTCTACCAGAATCAGATTATAATCTTCTCTGCGGGCATGGCGCATTCTGACCATATCCACTGCCTCTTTGCCGGAAGTCACCATTTCACAACTGATGCCAACCTGCCCTAATATAACCTCTGCATGTTCACATGCGATTCGGTCATCATCAATTACCAGAACACTCATTTCATGAGGCCTGAGTTCAATGTTATTTTCTCTGGCACTTTGATGATCTGCCTGTCCGAGTGTAATCGTAACAGTAAATGTCGTTCCTTTTCCTTTTTCACTTTCAACTTCAATTGCGCCGTTCATCAGTTCCACAATACTCTTTGTGATCGGCATGCCAAGACCGGTACTGCCGTATTTGCTGGTACTGGAAGAATCCTCTTGTGAAAATGCATCAAACAGCTTTGGCAGATATTCTTTGCTCATGCCTATACCTGTATCAGTGATTATAAAACGCAGGGTTGCCTTGTTGTCAAAACGGGCAACATCATCAATTTCAAAGGTAATCGTTCCGCCTTCAGGTGTAAACTTAACCGCATTGCCGAGAATATTGATCATGACCTGACGCAGTTTCATGTCATCACCGATATAGTATTCATCAATCTGTCCCCTGGTTCTGCACTCATATGCAAGTCCTTTATCCCGGCACTGGCCGCTGATAATCGTATTGACCTGTTCAAGAGCTTTGGAGAACGAGAATTCCTCATTCTTGATTGTCAACCGGCCCGATTCAATACGGCTCATATCCAGAATATCATTGATAATGCTAAGCAGATGATGTGCGGAAGTACCGATCTTTTCCAGGTATTCTCTTGTTTGAGCGGAAATAGAAGTATCATTCAAAGCGATATTGTCCAATCCGATAATGGCATTCATCGGTGTACGGATTTCATGGCTCATATTTGACAGGAAAGCTGTCTTTGCTTTATTGGCAGATTCTGCTTCCTGCAATGCTTCCTTCAATGCCTGCTGCTGTGCCATGTTCTTTCTTGTTTCACGATCCACATCAACAAAACATGCACCAACTGCATGAACAAGCTGATCCTTACGATCTTCCGGATATCTTACACCGGCAAACCGCACTTCCTCCCATGTATCTCTGCCTTTACGTTTTACCATGTACCGGTAAGCGATAACTCTCTGCTCCTTCAATCTCTCTTTCACATTTTCAGGCTGAATAAAACGCAGAAATTCATCAATGTATTCTTCTTTGATATTCTGTTTTGCATAAGCAGATACAGAGGAAAGATATTGAAAGCGGTCTCCAGCCTTCAAACCATTCTCTAAATCTTCATGCGCCTGATAACAGACACCCTCATCCTTATCCAGATCCAGATAGTAGACACTCCAGTAGTCAGAGGCAAGCGCTGTGATCATTCTGTTTTGTTCCTGCTGTTGCTGCTTTTGTGCCAAAAGTTCCTTTTGCAGTGAAAGCTGACGTTGCATCTCTTCCTGTTTTACACGGTTTTCTGCATCAGCAGTTTCTTTTTCCAGCATCAGCTTTGCATTCTTACGTGCCTGTCTGAGAATATATGTAAACATGCCGATCAGTACCACTGCACTCAGAATTGTCTGAACCATGCTTCTTGTGATGATTCCGTTGGAAATTGCGCTGATGTTATCACTGATGACGCTTTCCCGGATCAGATATGTCAGAAACCAGTCTGTTCCTTTAACCGGTACATAACAAAGTGTTTCCTGTATGCCGTCATAGGTAAAACAGATTTCACCGCTGTTCCCTTCATTAAAATCCCTGACAAAGGATTCATATGAATAACCGGGATCAAACTCAGCCTTCTTTAATGCTTCAACAAGATTATCTTCAACCGCTAATCCGCCCAATACCGTATTGGTCAAAGCAATTCCCTTGCTTGTATACATATTACAGAAAGTTGCTCCGTGTTTCTGTGTGTTCATGGAGACGCCTGAAAGCATATCCTCCATATCAATTTCCATGAAGCATACAACCAGATCCTTATCCTGCATCTTCTTATTTACAGGAACAGCTATAATCACTTTCTTGTCTTCGCTTTCCAGGTTCTTGATGGAAATCTCAGGTCCTGATAGATCCATATAATCAAACTGATACTGGTCAATATCCGTCTGCCTGCCAAGAGAGGTATAGATTATTCCGTCCTTATCAACAAAAGCGAACTTTTCAAGCACAAACAGCCGTTTCATTTTTGCCTGATATGACTGCAGATGTTCCTCATCGCTTAAATCATTTTCATCCATCAGTTCTAAAGCTGTTTCTATAACATTGATCTTTTCCTGCATATTTTCGGCAACAACCTGTTCACGACGTCCTGCAAGTTCATCCAGATATAAAAGACTGACAAAACGAACGGCAGACACGGTATCTTTTCTTGCACTGTTGCCTGTCCATAGTGTTCCCACAACAAGAATCAGAGCAAGGGCAATACAGCCCAGTATTGTTATCAGAGTGGTTGTTTTTTTCCGATAGTCCATGAATCATCACCTTTCCAATCAGAGCTTGTTGAAAAATCACTTATATATCATTTGCATTACCTGTTGCAAATACAAAACAGCCGCAATAGCAGGATTGTGATTAACAAAACATCTTTTCGAATAATTAAACAATCCGTACTTGCAGACATGCATGATTCTGATATCTTTATTCTACTACAAACAAATTGATTCTTTAAAGTATTAATAATCCGGATATTCAGAATGCGTTCTTTTCAAGTAAAAAAGGCTTTGATGCAAAGCCTTTCTGTTCTTCCTAAAGAAGAATTTCACCATTAGATTCAATCACTTCCTTGTAGTGTTTATAGGAATCTTTCAGTTTTCTTTCCAATGTTCCGTGTCCGTCATTGAATCTGTCAACATAGACAAAACCGTAACGTTTCTTCATTTCACCTGTTCCTGCAGACACAACATCAATCGGTCCCCAATAGAGATATGCCCTGCAATCCACACCGTCTTCAATTGCTTTATGGACATTCTTAATATGTTCATCAATGTAATGTTCACGGAATGTATCATGAATTTCTCCGTTCTCATCCAGGTTTTCATCAAGACCGACACCGTTTTCAACAATATACATAGGCAGATGATAACGGTCATACAAAACGTTTAACGTATAACGGATGCCGTCCGGATCAACAGGCCATCCCCATGGCTGAGGGGCTTTGTCTTTCAGATACGGATTCTCTTTTCCGACCAGTCCGCCTGTATCGCCTTTCATGATGTAATCGAGATCATATGTGCTGGAACGATAATAGCTGAAGGAGAAGAAATCCACGGTATTGTTTTTAAACAGATACAGCTCTTCTTCCGTAAATGTAACCGTGACTCCCTGTTCTTTCCAGACTTTCTGTAAATATGTGGGAACAATACCGAGACAGAACGGATCTCCCATATAGAATACATTCATTCTCTGTGCATCAAGAGCACCCAACACATTCTTCGGATCACAATTGAAAGGATATGTTGCAACACCCGAACATGTCAGCATGCAGCCGATCTGGTTTTCAGGATCGATTTCATGACCGAGCTTTACAGTCTCCGCATTGGCAACAAGG
>JAFYCG010000209.1 GCA_017539825.1 Solobacterium sp.
GAACCGGATAAGCTGTGTACATACTGCTGGAACGGCAAGGAGTAAAATCAGAAAACAATAAAATATAAAAGTCAAGACGTGTATATTTATAAATGCATGCTATCATAAGGCGGTTGGAGGATTAATATGAATGAAGAAATCATGAGGACGATAGCCAGTGAACTGAAAGTTTCATTGGAGCAGGTCCAGAATACATTAGCTTTACTGGAAGAGGATAATACCGTTCCGTTTATTGCCAGATATCGTAAAGATGCGACAAAGGGACTGGATGAAGAACAGATTCTGTTTATCCAGAAACAATATGATTATCAGAAGAAACTGGCAGAAAGAAAAGAGAATGTTCTGAAGCTGATTGAAGAGCAGGGGAAACTGACAGAGGAAATCCGCAAGGCTGTCAATGAATGCACAAAGCTTTCCCAGGTGGAAGATATCTATCGTCCATATGCCCAGAAGAAAAAGACAAGAGCTGCTACAGCTATCAAAAACGGCTTACAGCCTTTGGCAGACTGGATGTTATTGCTGCCGGAAGAAGGCACGATGGAAGAAGCTGCCGCTAAATTTGTCAATGAGAATGTTCCTGAAGTCAAAGATGCAATTCAGGGAGCAATGGATATTATTGCTGAAGTAGTCAGTGACAATGCAAAACAGAGATGGGCATTCAAGGATACGATTTTAAAAGCAGGTGTTTTAGTCACTAAGCTGAAGAAGGATGCAGTAGACGAAAAGAAAGTCTACGAAATGTACTATGACCGTTCCGAAAAGATCTCTGCTTTGGCAGATCATCGTATCATGGCAATCGACCGTGCAGAAAAGGAAAAGGTCATTACGGTTTCCTTTGAATATGATAAAGACTACCTGAAGGAAGAAGCATTAAAGGCTTTGACAAAAGGACAGACAACAGTTGTGGAAGAACAGCTGAAAGAAGCTGCGTATGACGGTTGTGAAAGACTGTTATTCCCTTCCATTGAAAGGGAAATCCGTTCCGAACTCAGCGAGCGTGCCCACAACAAGTCCATTGATATTTTCTCTTTGAACCTTGAGAAACTGTTATTACAACCGCCTCTGAAGGGCAGAATCGTTTTGGGCTTTGACCCGGGTTTCTACAATGGCTGCAAACTTGCAGTTGTTGATGAAACAGGCAAGATGTTGACGGTAGATAAAATCTTCCCGTTCCGTAAAAACGGTGATGTGGAAGGTGCAAAAAAGAAACTGCTTTCCATGATGCAGAAGTATCATGTACAGATTGTCGCAATCGGTAACGGAACTGCTTCAAGAGAAAGTGAAAAACTGGTTGCCGAAGTCATTCAGGAAGCAAAACTGGATGTCAATTATGCAATCGTTTCTGAGGCAGGTGCATCCGTATGGTCTGCCCAGGAAGCTGCAAGAGCAGAATTCCCGGATCTTGCTGTTGAAGAAAGATCAGCTGTATCCATCGGCAGAAGATTACTGGATCCGCTTGCTGAACTGATCAAGATCGATCCGAAATCTATCGGTGTCGGACAGTACCAGCATGATCTTCCGCAGAAAGCATTATCGGAAAGACTGGATGAAGCTATCATGAAGTGCGTTAACCGTACAGGTGCGGATCTGAATACAGCTTCCCAGGAACTGTTAACACATATTTCCGGTTTGAACAGCGGCATTGCCAAGGAAATTGTCAACTACCGTAATGAAAACGGCCGTTTCACAAACAGAAAACAGCTTCTGAAAGTCAAGAAGCTCGGACCGAAGGCATATACGCAGTGTGCAGGTTTCCTGCGCATCCAGGGTGGTGAAGAGCCTCTGGATCAGACATCTATCCATCCGGAAAGCTATGAAGCAGCACGTTCTTTGATGAATGCATGCGGCATTACACAGCTTGGCCAGGCAGACATCTCCTTCCCGGAAGAGAAGGTTAAGGATCTCGGCATTGATGCATACACATTAAAGGATATTGAAGATGCAATCCGTCAGCCGTTAAGAGACTATCGTGACCAGTTTGAAGGCGCACTCTTAAGAAGCGATGTATTGGAGATCTCCGATCTTCATGTAGGCGACAAGCTGTCCGGAACCGTCAGAAACGTTGTGGACTTCGGTGCATTCGTCGATATCGGCTTACATGAAGACGGCCTGGTTCATGCTTCAAGAATGTCCATGAAGAGAAATGTGATTCCAAGTGAAGTCGTTTCTGTTGGTGATATTGTTGAAGTGTATGTTTATGAGATTGATGAGGCAAGAGGAAGAGTATCCCTTTCCTTCCTGTCACAGGATCAGCTCACACAGCGTGATGCACAGGTCAAGTATCGTAAATCCGCCAAAAACAAAAATAACAAACAGACGAAAAAACCGGTAAAGAAAGAAGTCACCATGGATGATGCCATGGCAAGACTGATGGAAAGATTCGGTAAATAAGGTTTCCGTAAGGAAGCCTTTTTGCTTGCATGTTTCTTGGTTTGGTAGGAAAATAGAATCGAAGAGGGCATGAAAATATGTATGAGAAATATCGTATAGAGGCATTGGATGAAAGAAATGCCGAAATTATCGCAGAGTGCTGGCGTTATCCGGAACCGTATGAATTCTATAATGCCGATCACAAACGCTATCGGGAATTTAAAGAAGATAACGAGAAAAAGAAACAATATTTTCAGGTGACTGCTGACGGAAGCCTGGTTGGTTATTTTCATTTGAAAACAGATGACAGATTTGTTAATCTGGATTTTAAGATGAAACCGGAATTGTGTGGTCAGGGCAGGGGAAAACAGTTTCTGAATGCCATTGAAAAATATCTGCATCGTTATCAGAAGGGACAGACAATTGTCGGAGATGTACTTTCTTCTGATGAAAGAGCCTTGACCTTATTGAAACACATGGGATATGCCCAGTGCGGATATGCGGAGTTAAAGAATAATCCTGCAATCCGGTATATGAAAAAAGCATAAAAAAAGATTCAGAACTCTATTGACACTGTATTTTGGAGATGCTATATTAATTCTGCGAATAGGATTGTTACTCTCCGGAGGCTTCCCCTTGAAACACATTTTTGTGAGGGATGCATTGGAGAGTTTTATTTTGAATAAAACCATAATGTATGTCACTGACATAAGGAGTTTAAAATGAAGGTGATTAAAAACATTAACAACAATGTAGCGGTTTGTCTGGATTCTAAAGGCATGGAGGTGGTAGCCTTCGGAAAAGGGATCGGCTTTAAAAAAGCACCGTATGATATTGAATTATCTAGAATTCAAAAAACCTTTTACAACGTTGACACTGCCTTTATCAGCATGCTGAATGACATACCGGTAGATATCATCAATATCTCTGATGATATTATCGGATATGCGAGAGACAAACTGAATACCCCTTTAAGTTCAAACATCGTATTTACCCTTGCGGATCATATTTACTTCACATTGGAGCGGTATGAGAAAAACATCAAAATCAGATTGCCGATTGTCAATGATATCCAGCATCTCTTTGAAAAAGAAATGGATATCGGACGATATGGAATCAAGAAGATTCTTAAAGAAAAAGGTATCTATCTGCCACAGGATGAAGCAGCGTATATAGCGCTTCACATCATCAATTCTCAGGAAAGAGACCGCAATACGGAAGATCTTCACAATGAACGAATGATCGATGCAATTACACGGATCATCGAAGATGAATACGGCATTAAAGTGAATAAAGAAGATTTCAACTATTCCCGGTTTGTTTCTCACATTCATTACCTGTTGAAACGTGGAAAAAAGCAGGAGCTGATGAAATCAGACAACGACAAAATCTATCAGGATCTTGTCAGGGAGTATCCAAAAACGAAAGAAACCGCTGAAACAATCAGCAGATATATTGAAAAAAACATACAAGTACGGTTAAATGATGAAGCACAACTGTACCTGATGCTACATATTAACAGACTCTGTACAAGAGAGGGTTGTTACCAGTAATGTGGGCTTAACCTCATGTGACAGAAGCATAAATGCTTTTGTGATGTGAGGTTTTATTTTGGTCCCTGCAGCATTATGCGCGCAATGCTGAGAGATATAACAGATAAGGAGATAAAAAAATGGCAAAGAATTATGAAGAGATGGCTGCACAGATTCTGAATCTGGTCGGCGGAAAAGACAACGTAACAAGAACATATCATTGCATCACAAGATTAAGATTTAATTTGAAAGACAAGAATCTGGTGGATAATGACGGCATTAAAGCTGTAAAAGGCGTAGCAGGTTTACAGTGGTCCGGAGACCAGTTGCAGGTAATTATCGGCCAGGATGTCGGAGATGTCTACGAAGCTTTATGCAGAATCGGTGGTTTCTCTAAAGAAGCAGCAATTGATGAAAATCTGGATGGTGGAAAGAAGAAATTCACGATTAACCGTATTTTTGAAGATATGGCAGCAATCCTTCTGCCTGTCATTCCTGCTCTGGCAGGAGCAGGAATGATCAAAGGTCTGATCACAATCATGACATCTTATCTGGGATTCGATTCCGCTTCTGCATTAATTCAGGTTATGACAATGGCCGGTGACTGTGCATTCTACTTCCTGCCGTTCCTTGTCGCATGGTCTGCAAGCAATCGTTTCAAGACCAATACAGCTATGGCACTTTCTCTTGCCGGTGTACTGTTGTATCCGACAATGACAGCCGGTAATACATCCGGGGCAGATCCTCTGAGCTTATTTGGATTACCGATTCCTTTCCCGAGATATTTCGGAAGCACAATCCCGATTATTCTGACAGTTCTTGTATTGAGCTTTGTCTATAAATGGGTAAATGAGCATGTACATAAGAATCTTCGTATCGTTTTTGTACCGATGATCGTATTACTGATTATGACACCTCTTACATTAGGTGTAATCGGACCTCTGGCAAACTATATCTCTAAAGGCCTTGTCGCATTATTTAACTTCTTATATGGCTTGTCACCGATTATTGCCGGCGCAATTATCGGCGGAACAAGATTGTTTGTGGTCATGACTGGTATGCATCTTTCCTTAAGTACAATCTGTCTCGGAAACCTTGCTGAATATGGTTATGACTGGCTCCTTCCGATGCATACAATGGGAACGCTTGCTTTATTCGGTGCATGTCTTGGTGTGTGGATCAAAGCGAGAAACAGCGAAAACAAGCAGATTGGGGCTTCTACAGCGATTTCTTCTTTCATCGGAATTACCGAACCCGGTATCTACGGTGTATTCCTCAAATTCAGAAATGCGATGATTGCAACCGTTCTGGGTGGTGCAATCGGCGGCGCAATTGTCGGCTTATTCGGAGGCAGAGCAACCGCATTTGTGAATTCCTGTATTCTTTCCCTTCCTGTCTTTATGACGGATAACTTCTGGTGTGTATGCGTCGGTATAGCTGTTTCTGCAGCTGCAGCATTCGCAACAGTTATGGTATTAGGCATTGGCGACGAGAAAGCAGAATAATAGCAGAAAAGGAGATCGGAAATGTATAGAAACACATCACCATTAAAATTCCCGGAAAACTTTCTCTGGGGTGGCGCTACGGCTGCAAACCAGGTGGAAGGTGCCTGGAACGTAGATGGAAAAGGCATGACAATTGAAGACTGTCTCGCTTTCCGTGAAGTGGGATATGCAGACTTTACCAAGCAGTTCGCTTTCACATCCAAAGATCTTGAAGAAGCACTGCATGCAGATGAAACAGCTAATTATCCGAAAAGAAGGGGAATTGATTTCTACCACCATTACAAAGAAGACCTCGCATTGATGGGAGAGATGGGATTCAAGGTGTTCCGCATGTCCATTTCCTGGGCAAGAATCTACACCCATCCATGGGATGAAGAACCAAACCGGAAAGGTCTGGATTTCTACCATGATGTCTTCAGGGAATGTCATAAAAACGGTATTGAACCACTGGTTACATTGTCACATTATGACCCACCTCTGGATATCGTACTAAAATACAGGGGCTGGTACAGCCGTGAAGTTGTCGCATTATTTGAAAAATATGCAAGAACATGTTTTGAGGAATATAAAGATGAAGTTACATACTGGCTCACATTTAATGAAGTAGATGCAATGCTGAGACATCCTGTTACCAGCGGAGGACTGATTGAAGATCAGTTTACCGATGTACCGTTTGAACAGGCAATTTATCAGGCAATGCATCATCAGATGGTAGCTTCTGCTCTTGCGGTAAAGGCATGTCATGAAATCATTCCGAACGCAACAATCGGATGCATGCTGACAAAGCTGGAGTTCTATCCGTTCACATGCAAGCCGGAGGATTTCCTTGCTGCCCAAAGAAGAACCAGAAGCATCTATCGCTATTCTGATATTCAGGCATTCGGTGAATACCCTCTGTTCCTTCTGAAGGAAATGGAAGCCAAAGGTATTCAAATTGAGACTAAGGAAGAAGATGCACAGATTCTCAAGGAAGGAACAATTGATTTCGTCTCATTCAGCTACTATATGACTTCCTGTATGGCAGGAAATACGGAAGGGCTTGATATGGCACCGGGCAACACGGTTAACGGTGTTAAAAATCCGTATCTTCCATCCAGCGAATGGGGCTGGCAGACAGATCCGTCCGGATTACGTGCTTCATTAGTAGAATGGTACGATCGCTACAGAAAACCTCTGTTTATCGCTGAAAACGGACTCGGTGCAAGAGATGTAATCTCTGAAGACGGAAAGATCCATGATGACTACCGTGCCGAATACCTGAAAGAACATGTTATGGCCATGTCAGATGCAATCAATGAAGATGGTGTTGATCTGTTTGGCTATACATGGTGGGGATGTATCGACCTTGTTTCCGAATCGACAAGAGAGATGTCAAAGCGTTATGGATTCATCTATGTTGATCTGGATGACTACGGAAACGGTACCTATAACAGAATGAAAAAGGATAGTTTCGATTACTATAAACAAGTCATCGAATCGAACGGAACCAATGTGGAGTAATCTATGGGATTGTTTGATAAACTGTTTAAGAAGGAAGAAGTCATTGACTTTCCGCCACTGAATGTCAGTGATGATGCAATCGTTGCACCTGCTGACGGTGAACTGATCGATGTAACCACTGTATCTGATGCAATGTTTGCGGAAAAGATGCTGGGTGACAGTGTTGCCTTCAGCTATAAAACAGACAAGGTTGTCATATGTGCTCCTGCTAACGGAAAATTATCCGTATTGTTTCCTACCGGTCACGCCTTTGGTATACAGATGAATAACGGCGTAGAGCTGCTGGTGCATATCGGTATCGATACAGTTAACGCAAATGGAGAAGGGTTCAAAGTATTCAAGAAGAAACAAGGTGATCAGGTCAAAGCCGGAGATCCGATTGTACAGGCGGATATAAAGAAGTTGTCTTCCAAATACGACATGAGCACAATGCTGATCATCACAAACCCCAACAATAAAGAGCTTTCCCTGTTGGATCCATGCACTGTTTCAAGAGGAGATTCTTTGCTGAAATAAATGAAAAAAACACATTGCTTATCCCCTTTCGCAATGTGTTTTTTCATGGTTTTCTTTACCTGCCTCTGCTATAATCAAATCAATATGAGGTATTGAACATGAAAAACTATAAAGGTGTGTTCATTTGGACTTTGTGCTATCTCTTGTTAATGGTGCTGATCATTTTCCTGCCGATTGATAATGCTGCAATTTCAACCAGGTTAATATTTCTCATGACGAATGCCATGATCGTCATACTCATGTATATCATCTACCGTACAGGGAACATCTACTGGTTCACCACCTTCAGTTATGAAGATGCACAAAAGTATGATGAACAAACAAAAAAGAATTATGCCAAGAAAGTGTATATTCTCTTTTTGAAATATTTTGTTGTTTATCTGTTATTTACCGTTCTGATGCAGATTCTTTCCATGCCCTATTGGATTGATATCGTCGTGTTTTGTATCAGCTTAACTGCTGTTTGTATTTTGGATAATGTAAATAAGATCGGAGAGTAAAGTGTATGAGTGAAGAAGTAAAAAGCCCATGGCCGGGACCGAAGGGATTAATTCCGGTGACCAGCGGCAGGGCAGAAGATGCCAATGTGTATAATCGCAACTACCTGGATCATATTCATGTAGAGATGCGCATTCTGGATGCAGTGGAACCGAATCTTTCCAAAGAGATTTTCGGGAAACAGTTTTCCTCTGTAATCATGATGCCGGCTTTCTCCCATTTGAACAAAGTGGGAAAGGATGGCAGAAAACCAATGGTAGAATATGCCAAAGCAGCACTGGAAATGAATCTGTTAAACTGGGTCGGTATGGAACCGGATGAAGAGTTTAAAGAAATTGTTGAAACAGGTGCATCTACTGTAAGAATTATCAAGCCTTTTGCAGATCATGGTATGATTCTGGATCAGATTGCCTATGCTGAAGAAACAGGGGCAATAGCAGTCGGAATTGACATCGACCATGTTCCCGGCACAAACGGTAAATATGACATTGTAGACGGCATACCTTTAGGTCCTGTGACAACAGAAGATTTAGCAGCTTATGTAAAAGCTTCACATGTTCCTTTTGTAGCCAAAGGTGTATTATCCGTTCAGGATGCATTGAAGGCAAAAGAAGCAGGATGCAAGGCTGTCTTTGTTTCCCACCATCATGGCAGGATTCCTTTCGGCATTGCACCTGTGCAGATTCTTCCGAAAATCAAGGAAGCATTAGAAGGCAGTGGCATGTACATCTTCTGTGACTGTTCCATTGACACCGGTTATGATGCATATAAGGCGTTAGCCCTTGGGGCAGATGCAGTATCTGTAGGAAGAGGAATTCTTGCACCGTTATTGAAAGAAGGAAAAGAAGGTGTCATCAAAAAAGTGACGAAAATGAATGAACAGTTATCTGAACTGATGATGTATACCAATGTGAAAGACACATCCTCCTTTGATCCTTCGGTATTGTATTTTTGAGAAAAGGAATATCTATCGAAAAAAAGACCTTCGGGATTTGACCCGAAAGTCTTTTTTACAGTCTTTTGAGAAGATACGGAATAGCCTGTTCGAAGTTGACACCGTAGGTGTTGTGGTTTTCTTCTTCCAAAGTAATGCGGATGCATTCCTTGACAAAATCACAGGCAATCTGGATTGCTTCTTCAATTGGTTTTCCTAAAGCGATGGCACCTGTCAATGTGCTTGCCCAGATATCACCTGTTCCATGGAAGTGCTCCGGTTCTTCTTCATTGCAGTAGTAATAGAACTGATCGTTCTTTGCGTCATAGCTGTATGCACCGAGTTTTCCTTCTTCAAGAGAGACACCGGTCAGGATGGCTGTCTTTGTGCCTAAAGCCGTTAACTGCTTTAATACAGACTGAATATACGCTTCATCATATGTTTCCTGATAAGGAATATCCAACAGGAAGGATGCTTCTGTCAGGTTCGGACAGATAATATCGGCACCTGCGCAAAGATCACGCATTGCTCTTGCAAATTCTACGGTAAAACCCGGATACAGCTTGCCGTTGTCTGCCATGCAAGGGTCAACGATAATCGGACAATTGCCTCCGAATGTATCGAACAGATTTTTTGCGAGTTTCAGCTGTTCAAAGGAGCCGAGGTAGCCGGTATAGATTGCTTCAAAGGTCATGCCTTCTTTTTTCCAGTGATCCATGATCGGCTGGATCTGAGAAGTCAGATCATGGAAGGTAAATCCCTGAAACATGGTGCGGGTGGATAATACTGCGGTAGGAATAACAGCTGCTTCGATTCCCATGGAGGATATCACAGGGAGGGCAACCGTCAGCGAGCATTTTCCGATGCAGGAAATATCCTGCATAGTGACAATTCTTTTCATAAGTTTTCCTTCTCCTTCGGTATCATTATAGGCAAATCTGCTATAATTGATATGTTCAGATGAAAAAAGAAAAACAGGACCAGAAAAATGGAACTATGGGATGACAGAGTGGAAATCAACAATGGCACAATAGGATTGAGAAGGCTGAAAGAAGAGGATGCAGAAGCTTTATGGGATTTGTTTGAGTATCCTTTATCTCTGAAAGATGCAAAGATGTTTCTTAAAGCCGTTGAAGTCCGCTATGTGAAAAAACAGTCGTTTGTTCTGGCAATTGCCGATGAAAACCTGATTGGGGTAATTGAAGCCTATCATGTCAAAGACAATGAAGCAGAGATCGGCTATCGGATAAAGCCCGCTTATCAAAACAGGGGATATGCCACCCAGGCAGTTCAGCTGTTTGCGGATCTTTTAATGAATACGTATGGCATAGGGATGCTGTATGCCATTGTGGAAAAGGATAATCCGGCATCCTATAAAGTATTAAAGAAAAATCAGTTTCAGGAACAGAGTGAAGATAAAACCATCCGGATGGTTTTGAAGAGGTGAGTTATGGATCAGGATTTATATAAAGAAGGCTATACGCAGAACAGGGAAATATCCTGGCTGCATTTTGATGACAGATGCCTGAATGAGGCAAAGGACAAAGATGTTCCTCTGTTGGAAAGATTGAAGTTTGTGGCGATATATACTTCAAATCTTTCAGAGTTTTTCATGGTCAGAGTGGGAAGCCTGCTGGATATGGAGAAAGCAAGCTATGTCCATATTGACCGTAAATCGGGCATGAGCACACGCGAACAGCTGAATGCCATATATCCTCACGCAAAGAGAATCAACAAGAAAAGGGATGCTGTATATCAGGATATTCAGAAAAAGATGGCAAAGGCCGGCGTGATTGATACAAAGATTGAGGAGTGTTCCAAAGCACAGCTGAAATTCCTGAAGAAACATTTTAAAAATCAGATTGCACCTTTATTGACACCGCAGATCGTGGATATTCATCATCCGTTTCCGAACCTGCAGAGTAATGCGGTTTATATTGTGACAAACCTGAAATACAAGAAAAAGAATATTTTCGCTTTTGTACAGGTTCCGTCTGTCCTGTCTTCGATCATTGAAATACCTTCTGAAACAGGATTTGCCTTTGTGCATACAGAGGATATCATTCAGTATTATGTGAATGATATTTTCAAGGATGCCGAAATCCTGGAAGTGATGAAAATCCGTGTTGCCAGAAGTGCATATATCGATGTGGAAGATGAAGCTTTTGATGAGATCATGGATTACAGAAAAAAGATGCTGAAGGTTCTGAAGGAAAGAAAAAAGATGAATGTGACAATGCTGGTATGTTCAAAGAAGCCAAGCCAGCACTTCAGAAAGTATCTTCTGAGTCATCTTCAAATCACCAACCAGGCACTGTTTGTTTCTGCAATTCCTTTGAACATGAAATATGCCTTCGATTTGGAAAAACTGATTCCGGAAGAAATGAAAGAAATCATGACTTATCCGCCATATGAACCAAAGCTTTCACCTGCACTGGATTATAAGCAGAATATCTTCGAACAGATCCAGGAAAAGGATGTGCTGCTGCGTTATCCGTATGAATCAATGGAACCGTTTTTGCAGCTTTTGAAAGAATCAGCGGAAGATCCGGATGTAGTATCCATCAGAATTACCATCTACCGTCTGGCATCTCATGCAAGACTGGTGAATTATCTTTGTCAGGCTGCTGAAAACGGCAAGGAAGTTGATGTATTAATTGAGCTTAAGGCACGTTTTGATGAGCAGAATAACATCGACTATTCGGAAAGACTGGAAGATGCCGGATGCAATGTCATATATGGATTTGAAAGCTACAAAGTACACTCCAAAATCTGTCTGATTACCAAAGTAACAAAGGGACAAGCAAGCCATGTCACTTTGATCGCAACCGGCAACTTTAATGAGAATACCGCCAGACAGTATACGGATCTTGCCTGTCTGACAGCCAATCCGAGAATCGTCAAAGATGCGATATCTTTCTTCAAGAATATGTCCATCGGCAAGCTCGATGGTGTCTATCGCAACCTTCTGGTTGCACCGGTTTCCTTAAAACCAAAGATTCTGGAGCTGATTGACAGGGAAACTGCCAAAAAAGAAAAAGGATTCATCTTTGCCAAGATCAATGCATTGACCGATGATGATATCATCATGAAACTGAAGGATGCTTCCTGTGCCGGTGTCAAAATCACATTGCTTGTCAGAGGAATATCCTGTCTTCTTCCGGGGGTTGAAGGAAAAACGGAAAACATTGAAGTACGCCAGATTGTCGGTAGATATCTGGAACATTCCCGCATTTATATTTTCGGTACGGGAAGAAACAGGAAGATGTATATTTCTTCAGCAGATTTCATGACAAGAAATACCGAAAAAAGAGTCGAGATTGCGATGCCTGTACTGGATGCGGGAATTCGCAAAGAATTAGAGGAATATGTCAGGATTTATCTGTCTGACAATGTCAAAACAAGAATTCTGGGTCCTAACGGAAGATATCATAAGATCAAGGATGTTGAAACACCGGTCATTGCCCAGAATTATCTGATGGAACATACACAGGAATCTACTCAGACCATCAAAAGTCCGAGAATAAGGACTGTTACAAGTGCTTTTGATACAAAGTATCACGGAGGGAAAAAATGAAAACTCTCAATATAAAATTGCCTGATGGAAAGGTCATTACACATGATTTTGAAGGACAGGTATGTCTGGAGAATCTGATACCGGAAACCGAATATCCGATTCTTTCAGCTCTCTGTCAGAATGAAAACATACGCCTGAATTCCGTCTTTGATGAATCGGCAGAAATTGAATTTCTGGATCTGCGCAACAATTATGCCAACATGTCTTACCAGGCTTCCTTGACCTTGTTGTATCTGAAGGCGGTGGAAGACATTCTCGGCAAACATGTCCAGGTAACCATTGCCAATTCCTTATCCAAAGGCGTATATACCCGTATACATCTGGATGGCATCAATGAGGAAACCATCCAGAAGCTGGAAAACTACATGCATGAAATTGCTGAACAGAATCTTCCGATTGAAGAGGAAGTCATGAACAGGGATGAATTGCTGAAATATGTCAATGCCGACGGGGATAAGGATGAAAAGAAGCTTCTGGAAAGTGCAGTAGACCTGAAGAAAGCCATGGTTTGCAGAATTGGCGAAACACACAATCTTTTCTATCTGCATACGCTGCCTTCCACAGGATATCTCAAGCTGTTTGAACTGAAGAAATACCGCAATGGCGTCTTGCTTCGTTTCCCGCATCCGAGAGATCCGCTGCATGTTGCTCCGTTTGAGGAACAGAAATTATTGTACAATGCCTTTTCGGAAGAGAACCATTGGCAGAAACTGATCGGTGTCAAGGATGCTTCACAGCTGAATGAGAAAATTGTTACGAAGGAGTGTCTTGATCTTGTGATGCTGACGGAGGCATTGCATGAAAAGAAAATTGCCGATATTGCTACTGCAATTTCAGAATCAAAAAAGAGAATTATTCTGATTGCCGGACCTTCTTCTTCGGGTAAGACAACTTTTGCGAAAAGAC
Source organism: Solobacterium sp. (assembly GCA_017539825.1). Taxonomy (GTDB): domain Bacteria; phylum Bacillota_I; class Bacilli_A; order Erysipelotrichales; family Erysipelotrichaceae; genus Bulleidia. Next base: position 13,339 of record JAFYCG010000209.1, read on the forward strand.
TCTGCATACAGCTGCGTGTGATCGGCTTAAAGCCGTTATATCTTGGTACGGATGATTATTTTGTCAATCGGGAGGACATGGTTCCGGATGAAAAAGGGGAACTGGATTTCGAAGCTTTGTCTGCAGTAGATGTTGGTTTGTTCGATCAGCAGATGAATGATCTTCTCGCAGGAAGAAAGGTGGATATTCCGGAGTTTGATTTTATTGAAGGAAAGAAGGTATTCGGAAAGAGAATCACCTCCATTCAGCCAAACCAGCCGATTGTCATTGAAGGAATCCATGGATTGAATCCCCAATTGACAAAAGATATTCCGGATGAAGAAAAGATCCGTATTTACATCAGCCCGTTAACACAGCTCAATATCGATACACATAACCGTGTTCCGACAACCGATGCAAGAATGCTGAGAAGACTGGTACGTGACTATCGCACAAGAGGAAGAGATGCGGCAACAACCATTCGTGACTGGCCATCCGTGCGCAAGGGAGAGGATGTCAATATTTTCCCATTCTGTTATCAGGCAGACCTGTTCTTCAACAGTCAGTGTATCTATGAGCTGGCAGCTTTGAAGAAATATGCAAAACCATTGCTGGAAGGGATCGGAAAAGACGAAAAAGAGTATCCGGAAGCACAAAGAATGCTGCGATTCCTTGACTTTTTTGCGGAAATGAAAGATGATGCTTGTATCCCTTTGAATTCCATTATCCGTGAATTCATCGGGGGCAGCGTAATTATGAACTAGAAAAACAGGAGAATGACAATGAAACAATACGATTATCTGGTAGTCGGTGCAGGTTTGTTTGGAAGCACCTTCGCTCATGAAGCAAAACAAAAAGGAAAAAAGGTTCTTGTGATCGACAAGCGTGCACAGATTGCAGGAAATGTTTATACGAAGAAAGTGGAAGGCATTAACGTCCATCAGTATGGAGCGCACATCTTCCATACCAACAATAAGAAAGTCTGGGAATATGTAAATCAGTTTATTGAATTCAACCGTTTTACCAATTCACCGGTTGCCAACTACAAAGGCGAGCTCTACTCTCTTCCTTTTAACATGTACACCTTCAATAAGATGTGGGGTGTAGTAACACCACAAGAAGCAAAGGAAAAGATCGAAAGCCAGAAAAAAGAAGCAGGCATTACAGAACCGAAAAACCTTGAAGAGCAGGCAATCAGCCTTGTCGGATATGACATCTATGAAAAACTGATCAAGGGATATACCGAAAAGCAGTGGGGCAGAGACTGCAAGGATCTGCCATCCTTCATCATCAAAAGACTCCCTGTACGTCTGACTTTTGACAACAACTACTTCAACGCGCTGTATCAGGGTATTCCGGTAGGCGGTTATACCAAGATGGTTGAAAAGATGCTGGAAGGTATTGAAGTGCGTCTCGAAGAAGATTATCTGGCAAAGAAAGACGAATATGATGCATTGGCGGACAAAGTCGTCTATACAGGTGCCATTGATGCCTATTTCGACTATCAGTTAGGTAATCTGGAATACCGTTCCGTGCGCTTTGAAAACGAACTTCTGGATATCCCCAACTTCCAGGGTAATGCCGCTGTAAACTATACAGATCGTGAAACGCCATGGACAAGAATCATCGAACATAAATGGTTTGAATTCGGCAAGGATGAAGAGGGAAATGATCTGCCTAAGACCGTCATTTCCAGAGAATACAGCTCTGAATGGAAACCGGGAGATGAACCGTATTATCCTGTCAACGATGCAAGAAATACAAATCTGTATCAGGAATATAAAAAGCTTGCAGACAAAGAAGAGAACATCATCTTCGGCGGCAGGCTTGCAGAATACAAATATTACGATATGGATGCGGTTATTGCTTCAGCTCTTGCATGTGCTGAAAAGGAGCTTGGATAACCAGAACAAAGGCTATGGCATAGCCTCCGTCATGTGAAAGGCTTACCTGTATCTCAGGGTGGTCTTTCACATAAGGCTTGCCGTTTTCCTGATTTAATATCGCATAAGAGAGCCATTTCGGATCCTGTGTGGCTTTGAAAATTGCTTCTTTTGCGGCAAATCTTCCTGCCAGGTATTCTTTCTGGCGGGATTCGCTTTTTCTGGTGTATAATTCTTTTTGTTCATCCTCTGTCAGAATACGCTGAACAAAGGATTCACGCAATGTGATGCGTGAAATATTGACAATATCTGTTCCGATCATGTATTGATTATGACACAAAAATGAACGGAATGGAAAACAGGAGTGTTATTTATGGCAAAAAAAAGAAAAAAACTTTCCAAAGCAGGGAAGATTATACTGGATATCATTCTGGTGATCGCAATATGTGTAGCAGGATATTCAAGCTATCAGCTGTATATTGGCTGGAACGAATATCATAAATCATAGATTGCCTATGGCGATCTGAAGAAGGAAGCGGAACAGGCTGTTACTGCTGAACCGGAACAGGAAGCCGAACCTTCAGAATTTGATCCGATCAACTATGCGTATCTGAAAGAACTGAATCCTGATTTCGGCGGATGGATCAAGCTTCCTGATTCACGCATAGATTATCCTTTTGTCTATGCAACAGATAATGAATACTATCTGTATCATCTGTTTAACGGGGAATACAACCGCAGCGGCTGTGTCTTTGTGGATGAAGATAACCAGAAGGAATTCCAGGATAAGGCAACCATTCTTTATGCGCATCATATGCGTAACGGATCCATGTTTGCCGATGTCGAAAATTATAAAGATCCTTCCTATTATGAAACACACAAAACCTTCTATATCAGTACCGAAAATGCAAAATATGAAATGTATCCGGTTGCCGGTTTCGTCACATCGGGATCGGTGGGATACGTGCGTATTACTTTTGAGAATGATGAAGATTTCATGTCATATGTAAACAGTTTTATCGAGAAGTCCAATTTCCAGTCCGATGTGACAGTGAATCCCGAAGATCAGGTTGTATTATTGTCTACATGCTCGTATGATATTTATGACGGCAGATACGTCCTGATGGGGAAACTTGTCAAGGTGAAGTAAATGAGTTCCAAAAAAAGAAGAGAAGATGACATCTATATCAATCCCAAATACAAAAAACAGAAGAGTAAGCGCGTAGTCAGTTCACAGTTTTTGTGGATTGTGCTTTTAATTGCGGCTGCTGTCTTTTTTGTGACTTTTTTCCGTTTGCCGATGTTCCCGAGGAAGTGGAGCTGGTATCTGTTGATTGTGCTTGGGGCATTGCTGCTGCTGACAGGGATTGCCTCAGCTTCCCTGAGCCAGAGAAATATTCTCATTAAAATGATCAATGTGGTATTTGCCTGTACATTGGCTGTTTGTTCGATCATGCTGCCGTATTATACTTCGGTGGTTACCCGGCTGTTCAACAGTGTTGCCGGCAATTCCATCCGCATTTCGTTATATGTCATGAGTGATATGTACAAAGAGGAACATCCCGATCTTTTTTCTTCCTACATCTCTACAGAAGCAAATTATAACGTGAAGGATTTTTCGGATCAGCAGTTTATTACCACACAGACTCTGGATGAAGAAAACCAGGCTTTTGCCTTGAAGGAACTGCAGAAGCTGTATGACAAAGATGTTGATACGATGGATGTTCTTTCGGTACAGGAAGCAGCATATGATTTATACCATGGCGAAGGAGATGTCATGGTGATGCGCCAGGATTATGAATCCATCATTGATGACATGGAAGGATATGAGAATTTTTCCCAGGATGCCAAAATCATCTATACCTTTGTCAGAAAGATTGAATCCGAAGAGGACAAGATCGATGTGAAAATGACAAAGGAACCGTTTATGGTCTTCATCGGCGGTAATGATCAGGAAGGCGATCTAAGCAAAACCGGAAGGACGGATGTCAACATCGTTCTTTCCGTAAATCCTGACACAAAGCAGATTGCGATCATTTCCATTCCCAGAGACTCTTATATTCCCAATCCTGCCTACAGCGGTGCAAATGATAAACTGACGCATTTAGGCATGCAGGGAATAGAGAATACGATGAAAGGCCTGTCGGATTATCTGGAGACGGATATCGAAAGTTATGTGCTGATCAATTTCACCACCTTCAAACAGATTATTGATGCACTGGATGGTGTTGATGTGGATAATCCGTACCGTTTCCGTTATACCTGGGATCATGATTATGTGTTTGAAGAGGGTAAAATTCATCTCGACGGACAGGCTGCCTTGTATTATGTCAGGGAAAGATACAGTCTTCCGGATGGAGACTTTGGCAGAAACATGCACCAGCAGCTTGTGCTAAAGGCAATTATAGAAAAAGTCTGCAGTCCGCAGGTAATCACAAAATTCAATGCGCTGCTCAGTTCATTGAACGGAACATTCCTGACCAATATTTCCAGCAAGTCCATATACAGCCTGTGCAAAAAACAGCTGGATGAAGATATACACTGGCAGATTCACGGATACCATGTGATAGGGGATACAGGATACGAAGTATGTGCTTCCGCACCGGGGGTGGACCTGTCTGTTGTCTATCCGGATCCTGAGCAGATTGCCGAAATCTGTCAGGTAATCGATGATATTTATGCGGGAAAAGAAATTGCAGAAGAATAATTCTGTAGTATAATGAATTCTGTTTGAAAGGGGAGAACATATGTATAAGATTCAAGATTTATACGACCTGAACCACACCATGGCTAAGGAATATCTGGAAGGATTCACATATCCATGGGAGGCTCTCAAAGGCATCAAAGATCTCATTCTTGCATTGGGTGAGAAGCTTGACAAAGAAGAATACAACGAAGTCAGTGAACATGTATGGGTACATAAGACTGCCAAAGTTTTCCCAAGTGCTTATCTTGGTGCACCATGCATCATCGGACCTAACACGGAAGTCAGACACTGTGCTTTTATCAGAGGATCTGCTCTGGTAGGAGCGGATTGCGTCGTCGGCAATTCGTGCGAACTCAAAAATGTCATTTTGTTTGATCATGTGCAGACACCGCATTATAACTATGTCGGTGATTCCATCCTCGGCTACTATTCCCATATGGGAGCTGGCTCCATCACATCCAATGTCAAGAGTGATAAGAAGCTTGTTGTTGTCCATGCAAAGGATGAAGAGATTGAAACCGGCTTAAAGAAGTTCGGTGCTATGCTTGGTGACTATGTGGAAGTCGGCTGCAACAGCGTATTGAACCCGGGCACAGTGATTGGCAGAAACAGCAGAGTTTATCCGACATCCTGCGTCAGAGGCGTTGTTCCGGAAAACAGCATCCACAAAAACAGCGGAGAAGTCATTTCACAGAAATAGGAAAATCAGTCTGAGAGAGGTACTTAATAACGAAGCACCTCTCTTATTTTTAGCAGATATCCGGTCTTTCCCCATTGTGATAAACCTGATATTTATAATTTATGTACTGCGTATCAAGGAGAATATGCATGAAAAAAACATACATAACAAGTATGCCGGATCATATCGGCGCCTTTCTCAAGGCAAGTGAATGCCTTGCCTCTTTCAACATCAACATTACCCGCGTCAGCTACAATAAAGCCGTGGATTCCCATATACTCTTCATTGATGCCGAAGGAGATAAAGAACAGCTTGAAAAAGCGGACAGGGAACTCGAGAAGATCGGTTATTTGCAGACAAATAAAAATGAACGCAGTATTGTGCTGCTGGAGTTTATGCTGAGGGATGTTCCGGGCAGTGTGACAAAGGTGTTGCGGCTGATTCAAAGCTATCAGCTGAACATCTCCTATATCAGCTCACAGGAAAACGATTCTTTGTATCAGGCATTTAAAATGGGACTGTTTGTGGAAAATGAACAGAAACTGAAGGATTTTCTGCAGGAAGCACAGCAGATATGTCCGGTCCGGGTGATGGACTACAACCACTCTGAGAGAGTTTTTGATAACAGCATCTTCTATCAGACTTTTGTATCAGGACTGATGAAGCTGACCAATCTGCCCGAGGAAAAGAGGGACACTCTTCTTGTCAACTCCAATATCGTTATGCAGCTGCTGGATGACAATGGATTGTCTCCGTTCAAGACATTTGAAAGCATCAGCCGTTTTGCGGAATTGCTTTCCAAATGCCGTGGGGAAGCCTTTTCACCCAGAGTCACCGAATACGCCATTACGGAGAATACGAAAATCACAACGATAGAACCGCCATGCGGCAGTAACACTACGATTGTGCAAAGCGGTGATGATGTGTTGTTCATTGATTGCGGTTATGCCCTCTATCAAAAGGAGATGCTCCGTTTGTTCCGTAATCTTCTGCCTGATTTCGACAACATCAGAAAACGTATTTTTGTTACACATGCGGATGTGGATCATTGCGGCCTTTTGTCTTTGTTTGATGAGATTCTGACAAGTGTGAAAACAAAGGAATGTCTGGTTCTGGAGTATAACGGAGAACCCGGATTCCGTGAGCAGAATCCATTGCATAAGCCGTATATCAATATCTGCAAAGCACTGACTGCTTATTGTCCGCCAGATCCAGAAAAAGTCACTGCACTTTGGGATACGCAGACAGAGCAGACAGCACCTTTGGAACAGGTAGGTTTCTTTGATTTCGGGGAACTGCACTTTGAGGCATATCAAGGCAAAGGAGGCCATCTTCTGGGAGAGATGGTCCTGATTGACTATGTGCATCATGTGGCTTTTACCGGAGACATTTACATCAACATGCATGGTATGACACATGAACAGGCTGAATATAATAAGTATGCACCGGTTCTGATGTCCAGCGTGGATACAGATCCTGAATTATGTGCTGCAGAAAGAAGAGCGATTCTGCAACGGCTCGGGGCAGGAGAATGGAAAGTGTTCGGTGCGCATGGAATGATGAAGGAATATAACGTAAAGGTGGAGTGACAGAACTTCATTTGCACAAAGCTGAAAAAAGGCGTGAGTGAAAAATCACGCCTTTAATGTGGGCTGGGAATTCAATTTCCGGCATTTGCAGAATCGGCAGTTTGAATCAGATCGCCGTTAACGGAATAGTAATTCACAATGATACTGTCCTTTTTGCCGCTGAACAGGGAATACATGCCGCCATACATGTAGAAACCAAGAACCATAAAACTTTCAGCCATTCCCACGTCTTCTGTTGTCAGATGGACATCAAAAGAGGTGAAATCCGGATTATGCGTGATCTCTGCGATTGCATAATCATCACTATCACAAAGTTCCTGCAATCCTTCCTCAATGGATTTTCCCAATTCTTCCAGCATGGTTTTATGCTGCTTTTTTGTCATTTTATAAGTGACTGAGCCATCCTCATTCAGTTTGCCGGATGTGTAAGTGTCTCCTGCTTTTGCGTCAATGCTTTCCTGTGTAACATCTTCTCCGGCCAGTTCTGCAGGCAATGTGATGGAAACATAGAATAATCCGTTCTCGGTTTCAATCATCCCCATGCTTTCCAAAGTGTCCCATGCAGGATCATCAATCAGCTCTTCCTGTTGTGTGACAGGTTCTTCTGCTTCTGCAGCTTCGGATGCAATATCTTCCGTTTCCGAATCCTGCACGGAACCGCTTTGACCGCATCCGCATACACTGATGCTGAGAAGTGCAGATAATACGACAGTCATCATTTTTTTCATCGTGTTGTCCTCCTTTTCTTATGACAGTATTATCTATATTTTTCTACCCAAAAAATATGCCTGTGTTTTTTTCCGCCGGCTTGATCAGATAAAAAAATGAAATATTTGCATCCGGCAGGGGTATAATGTCAGAAATAGCCTTTTTTTGGTGTATTCTACGATTCATAGGGTGCAGTTTACCGGGGTATCATATATATTTTTGGCGGAGGTAGTCATATGGATGCGAAAAAAACAGGTGCTTTTATCGCTTTGCTCAGAAAGGAAAAGAATCTGAAGCAGGCAGAACTGGCTGAAGAACTGCATGTATCTGATAAAGCCATTTCACGATGGGAAACAGGAAAAGGATTCCCGGATATCAATACGATCGAAGATCTTGCAGCTGTATTGGATGTCAGCATTGCGGAATTATTTAAAGGGGAAAGAATTCCTCAACAGATGACAAAGGAGGAGTCTGATCAGATTGCATTGGACTGGATGTCCTTTGTGAATGAAATGATGCATCATAAAAAGGTGCAGAATACCATCCTTGGATTTCTTGCGGGTCTGGTATTGTCAGTTGTTGTGTTCATGCATCTGACAAGTCCGATCTACATCAATACATCTTCCGATGCATTAAAGATTGAAACTTTGTCAGATGGAACAGTTGTTGCGGTATTGAATGAAAAGGCAGCCGGATATGAGTTGTCGGAAACAATTAACCCGGATAACGAACAAAAAGAGACTTTTATCAGCTGTTATGAAACAGGGTGGAGCAAACTGACAAAACAAAAGAATGATTCCGTAATCATTCTCGGTGATCAGGACAGTTTAAATCGTGTGTATTATTATCCTTCTGAAAATGCAGATGAACTGATCTACAGTAATACAACGACAGAGGAAAGCGGCGGGGTAATCACTTTGCCAAGGCTTATCTATAACATGTGGATATTTGCAGGAGTGATATTAAGCCTGGCAGGTATCATCGCATGCCGTCTGGCAAAGAAAAAAGATATCCTGATCAGGATAACCATGGTACCTGTCATATTTACAATCAGTACCGTATTGATACTGTTTGGGAAATTTGACCAGGTATATAATGCCGCATACTATTTCTATGGAATTGTACTGCTGTCAATCATTCTGTATATTCTTGTCTCTTATGTTTACAGTAAAAGAAGAAAATAAAAAAACCGGATCAACCGGTTTTTTAAGAGCGAGTGAGCGGAATTGAACCGCCGTGTCCACCTTGGCAAGGTGGCGTTCTACCATTGAACTACACTCGCAAATGGCGGTCCTGACGAGATTCGAACTCGCGATCTTCTCCGTGACAGGGAGACGAGATGAACCGCTACTCCACAGGACCATGTATGGCGAGGAAAGAGGGATTTGAACCCTCGCGCCAGTTTCCCGACCTATGCCCTTAGCAGGGGCACCTCTTCGACCTCTTGAGTATTTCCTCATCTGCCAAATGCATATCTTTTCAGCGCTTAAATATATTAACATGGCTCCAATGCTTTTGCAACAAGAAATTTGTCTTTTTTCTAAAATTTTACAGATACATTATTTTTAGTGCAGAAGTTCTGCCAAAATGATTCATTTTTACGAAATAAAAAAGCTGAGATAACTCAGCTTAATCAGTATGCATCTATATGCAGATTATATTCATCACTTTCAGAAGGATCAATTTTCTCCTTCCCCGCATCATCATATAGCTTAAACAGTGATTCGGCATTCAGAGCAGAAGGACTATCCGGATTAGCCAGTGTCAGGTATCCGATTTCATGCATTTGTTTCAGGTTGTCAGAATTTGCCAGATCTCTGAAAATCCAAATCAAATCAACGGTTGTTTCCGTTTCATCCATGATTGTTTCTTCAAACACAAGATCATCATAAACCGAAATGGCTTTTTTGACTTCTTCTGTTTCAAAATACTCTTTTGTAAAACCTTCGGATTTAAAATACTTTGCCTCATCGGCGATTCCTTCCAGGCGATTATAGAGACGATCATAATAGAATGTCAGATATTCTTCATAGTTGTATTCGTCATTTATTTTATAGGTTACATGGGATAGTTCACCATAGATGTAAGGATCTCCGGCAGTTGCAGAAACAGTTTCTTCTTCACGGGTCATGTGAATCGGGACATACAGTGCAGGACGGTTTCCGGTATCAAAAGTCAGCCATAGATCTGCACTGTCAAATGCAACAGGTTCCAAGGTATCTTTATCATAAATAAATCCGCTGATCAGTGCTTTTTTACCTACAGGAACAGTGATATAGGAACTGAGTACAGATTTGTTAAAGTCATATTCTCCGTTGAGCTTGAAAATATCCGATTCAAACGAAACTTCTACTGGTTCAGTGGAGCTGTTTTCAACAAGAAAGCTGTATTGCTGGTTATCATATGTATTTTCCTCTGTGCCTTCATAGCTCACAATTATACCGCTCTTAAGATAAATGACATTGGAAGGATCGATCCGGTTTACGGATACAGAAGGATCTTCGTAAATGGTGATAAGCTCATCTTCAAGAAGGGTATTATACTCTTTATCACGAACTGTTAAATATCCTTGCAGTTTGCCGATTTTGTCGAAACCTTTATTGACGAGCATGTCCAGATCAAGTGTGGCTGAAGTTTCGATTGTCTCTTCCGCAGGGATATCTTCGTATAAACTGTCTTCTGTCACTATTTCATCGTTGAGTGTAAATGTATCAAGAATGAAAGTTATTTCCTTCTCCGTATGATTTGTCACTTTCAGCTGTATTTCGGGATAGGTGGATTCTGTGTTCAAATCCATGAAACGTATTGTCAGATCATTCGCATCATAGATTAAGCCGGGATCAGTCTGTTCGGCAGTTTCCTCCGGTGTATCTGCCGGGGCAGATGTTTCTGCCGGTGTGCTTCCGCATCCTGCCAAGAACAAAGTCATGCATAAAAAGACAGGTAATTTTCTCATATAAACCTCCATGATGTCTTATTCAGCTGTTAATCATTATACAGTGTTTATCCTATTGGGACAAACAGTCCTGCTTTCTGCAGGACTGCTTTGTATATTATTCAAGATTTCTGACAATACCCGAGAACAGGACTGATCCATCCTGGCCGGTAATCACAAACATAAACGGTCGATCCAGTACAAAGTCAATGGAATCTTCTGGAAGGATAGCCCCCATTCCAAAAGCCAGCTCTGTATATGCAGCACCGGTGACACCTTCTTCATCGATTTCAACCAGGGCGGAATGATCGGCAGAAGAAAGGAATATATTGGTTGAGTCCGTTGTTAAAGGGGTGAAGTCAGACCTGGCAGGGTCCAAAGCATCGGTTATGCCCAGTTCTGTCAGACTCTTTTTCAGATC
>JAFYCG010000210.1 GCA_017539825.1 Solobacterium sp.
CTCTGGTATAAACATCACACAGCTTTTCAATACAGGTGTTCAGGATCTCAGCTGCAAGAACCATTCCCATACAGATAATTACCGCAACCCATTCCATGATCTCAAGGTGCAGGACAATCCCTGCCACCATAGCACAGACGGCTAAAAGCCATTGGATGGTGATGCTTGGATGATGAAAGCCATCATATAATCCTCGAAAGGCATCTTTGAACTTTTTCATTTTCTTTTAACAAGAGGATCAAGAATTCTGTCTTGCAATGCAAACATCTCTTTTTCCTCCTCTTCATTCATATGATCATATCCCAGGCAATGGAGCAATCCATGCGTAAACAGAAAACCAAGCTCTCTTTGTGTTGAATGGCCATACTGTACAGCCTGTTTTTTTGCATAATCAATATTGATAAAAATATCTCCAAGATCATTTTCTTCCAGATCAAATGCATCCTCGTCATCCTGAATGGCAAAACTGATCACATCCGTCGGACGGTCTATATTGCGATATTCCCGGTTAATGGAATGAATGGTTCTGGAACGGACAAAAGTCACGCTGATTTCATAGTTTTTCTTTAAGCGGAGTACCTTCTCTGCCCTGTCAGCAATCTTTCCGAACAGTCCCTCACAATCCGACATATCCTGATTTGTCCGGTTATAAAATGTTATCTCCATTTTTACCTCTTTTCCATTTCTCCGTAACGCTCTATCATTTTCTGTACCAGCGGATGTCTTACAACGTCATCCGCACTGAGTTCAAGAATATCGATGCCATCTATCCCTTTTAAAATTCTTGTTGCTTCAATCAGGCCGCTTCTGACGTTCGCCTTCAGGTCGATCTGTGTCACGTCACCGGTAATCACCATGTGTGAACGGAAGCCGAGGCGTGTCAAAAACATCTTCATCTGTGCACTTGTTGTATTCTGTGCTTCATCGAGTATGACATAGGAATCATCCAGGGTTCTTCCCCTCATGTATGCAAGAGGTGCAATTTCGATAACCCCTTTATCAATAAACTTCTGTGTCTGCTCATTTCCCAGCATATCGTTTAAAGCATCATACAAAGGTGTCAGATACGGATCCACTTTTTCCTTCATATCACCCGGCAGAAAACCCAGGTTTTCACCTGCTTCCACAGCCGGTCTTGTCAGAACAATTCTTTTGACATCTCCTTTTTTCAAAGCTGTAACAGCCTGAATGACTGCAAGAAATGTCTTGCCCGTACCTGCCGGACCGATGGCAAATACAACCGTATTTTTCTCCATGCTCTTGACAAAGGCCAGCTGTCCCTGTGTTTTGGGATAAATGATTTTTCCTGACAGTGTGCGTCCGACAATATGCCTTGAAAGTTCATCGATATCCACATTCTCACCTTTTAAAGCGGAACGGCAAAGATAGATGATATCCTGTTCATGAACTGCCTTATTCTGTTCAATCATGTGATAAAGACTGTTCAGGATGTTTTTTAATGCTTCGTATTGTGTGTTGGAACACTCTCTTACCAGGAAACGATGATCACGAAAAGAGATATCCAGTCCCAAGCATTCACATAAAATGGCAAGATTCTGATCAGATGCCCCTAACA
>JAFYCG010000211.1 GCA_017539825.1 Solobacterium sp.
TCCCGGATCGTGTAAATACCGAATTTGTACGTGTCGCTGATGAATATACGCTTCGTTTAAGAGTTTATGAAAGAGGCAACGGCGAGACACTGGCTTGCGGGACAGGTGCGTGTGCTGCAGTAGCTGCAGCTATTCGCAACGGGTATTGCAGGGAAGGTACGGATATCCAGGTTAAACTTCCCGGTGGTGATATGGACGTTAAAATGGAAAACGGACGCATTTATCTGACCGGAGGAGCTTCTGTTGTTTTTGAAGGGGATTATGAATACTGATTCCTTCATGTTTCCAAAAAAAAGACTCAAACAATTTGAGTCTTTTTTCAGTTTACTGTAAGTCCTGTACTAAATTGTCAGGAAAGTCTGCCTTGATGGCATTGTATAAATCAATGTCATATACATGGAAGTTGTATTTTTTGAACCAATAGGTTTTGGCGTCGTTCTGCACGTTGGAGATATTCGCTAAAGTATCTTTAATCTCATCATGCATAGCTTCAGGATCTTTTTCATCCATTCTGAGTACATAGAATGTTGCACCGTCACTGGAAGAAATGAATGCCCAGCCATCATCCACAGTCATGCTTGTCAGTACTGTACGTGCCATGGAATCAAGATCAGTAGATTCGATGGTATACATCTGTGATTTGCCGGAAGAACTGGAGTTGTGGTTGGTGGCAGCTTCTTCTGCAGTTGCTGTTCCGTCATTCAGTTCGCTGAGTGCTGCTTTTGCATCATCTTCTGATGTGAAAGAAAGAATTGTTGCTTTGTATGGTGCAAATGTTTCAACAAGCTCGTCAAACTTTTCTTCAACATACTTCTTTGGCAGTTCATCTGCCTGTAAACCCGGAATGAGATATTCATTGAGATAATCTTCTTCGCTCATCTCCATGTCTTCGAGATATTTTGTGAAGCTGTCGCCGTAATATGTGGTGTACATATCAAGAGTTCCCTGAGCGCTTTCCTTCATTTCATCTGTGATTTCAATTTCCTGTTTGGCGATGTAGGATTCAGCATCATTCACCGCAACAGAAGCGCCGGAGCCGTTAAACATCATGGAATATACTTCACCTTTGGTGATAGTGGCATTGCCGATTGTAAACAACGTACTGGAACTGTCAGAGAGTTTTGCGGTAGCATCTGTGCATCCTGCAAGAGTGCTGATAAGCAGACCGCATCCAAGAATCATATTGCTTTTTTTCATTGTCAGGCCTCCTTATTCTGCATCTTCATTCATGCCATAGGCATTTTTGATTGCTTCTTCAAGTTCTGTATTTCCTTTGAAGTCCATGCCGAGTCCTTCAGCTTTTTCCCAAAGTGCTGTGCTGCGTAATACAGTGTCATAGTTCTGTGTGAGTTCATCATACGGATCGGAATCTGTATATGCTGCTTCAACGCTTTCAGCTGTTGCTGCATCACATCTGATTTTGAAGTAACCGAATGTATCGGAATGAACCCAGTCGCTGACTTCTCCTTCAGAAAGGGCAAGAGCAGCTTCCTGGAATGCAGAATCCAGAGTAGTAGTATTTGTATCGATGACACCAAGCACGCCACCTGTGGAAGCGGTGCTGGTATCTTCACTGAAGTTCTGTGCTACAGTAGCGAAATCATCACCTGCCGCAAAAGCATCATCAACAGCTTTCATTCTGGCCTGTTCATCCTCTGTCGGGTGAACGGTTTCAATTACATTTCCTTCTTCATCCGTTTGTGTTTCAACTGTTTCATGCTGAATCAGGATGTAAGAGATTCTACGGATCTTCAATTCATCAAAATGTGCTTTTGCATAATCTGATACAATCTGCTGTGTCTTCCGATAGGTAATCAGATAATCTTCCAGATCCGTGTAACCCATAGATGCCAGATCCTGTGCCAGATAATCGGCATAGTCTGTTCCATAGTTGTTGCGGTAATTGCTTTCAATGCTTGTTTTCTGCGATTCGGCAAATTCCTTCATTTCATCCGTTGTTTCAACACTCTGGCCTACCAGTGCCTTTTCAAACAGTGTGACAACGGCATTTGTGCCGGCCTGATCATACAGATCATCATAGAATGCAGAAACGGTTACATCTTCATCTCCGACGGAATATACGACATCTTCTCCGCCGGACTGTTTGCCTTTCAGCTTTCCCTTATTGTTATCATAGATGACATAAATGCTGATGCATGCAAATACGACAATCAACAGGGATACGAACCAGTTTTTCTTAATAAAACTTCCCATATTTCCTCCCAAAAAATGCTTATCTATTATATGATAAGCATGATCAATTTTCAAATTTTGTAACTGAATATTATGTGAATATTCTTTTTTTTCTGTTTTTAGATTGTATTTCAACACGAAAAATAAGATTAATGGTATAATCACGGGCAGAATGAAGGTGATTGTGTGAAAAGTTTAGTGATAAAAGACCTTCACGTCAGTGTAGAAGGTAAAGAGATTTTAAAAGGTCTGAACCTGACCGTGAATGAAAATGAGGTTCATGCATTAATGGGGCCAAACGGAAACGGAAAATCCACACTGCTTGCAGCGATTATGGGAGATCCGAAATATGAAGTCACCGGGGGTTCTATTGAATATGACGGGAAGAATCTTCTCGAAATGCCTGTAAACGAAAGAAGTGTTGCAGGGGTTTTCCTGGCAATGCAATATCCGCAAGAGATTCCGGGTGTTACCAACAGTGATTTTTTAAGAGCTGCAATCAATGTCAGAAGGGAGACACCGATCTCTCTGTTCTCCTTTATCAAATCCATGGAGAAGACAATCAATGATCTGCAGATGAAAGAGGATCTGGCACACCGTTTCCTCAATGAAGGTTTTTCCGGCGGTGAAAAGAAGAGAAATGAAATCGTACAGATGGAAATGCTGAGACCGTCTCTGTCCATGCTGGATGAAATTGACAGCGGTCTGGATGTAGATGCTCTGCATGTTGTAGCGGATGAATTAAATAACCTGAGAAAAGAGACCGGAATGAGTGTGATTGCCGTATCGCATTATGAAAGATTTTATGAATTGATTCAGCCGGAATTTACACATGTTCTGATCGATGGCAGGATCGTTGTCAGCGGCGGACCGGAAATTGCTGCGAAAATCGATCAGGAAGGATATGACTGGATTTATAAAGAATACAATGTCCAGCCGGCATCAAAAGCAGAAGAGAAAAGACCATCTCTCAGCATTGGGGCATGTGCAGTCAGAGAGAGTGTGAAAGGACAGACCAGACAATGATTCCGATTCATGTAAATCAGGATTTTCTTCCGGATGAAGGATATACTGCATATGAAATCGACAGTGAAAGAAATCTGGATTTATCCTTCCGCTTTGAAAAAGATTGTGATGTTTTTATTCGTCTGGTTCGGGCGAAAAATGTCAGAATCCGCATGTTTGTCAATGAAGGTGTAAGAGTGGGAATTCTCCTTTGGAACAATTCTGAAGAAAAAACAGTCATGGACGAAACATATGAAGTCATGAAAGATGCAGATCTTGTTGTCGCATACGGTGAGTGTAATAATGCCGAAACAAAGCGGAATACATATGTCGCATTGCGCGGAAACCATGCCCATGCCCTGGTTTCCAGTGCTTCACTGGTATCGGTCAGGAAAGACTATCATATTGATGTTGTTAATTTTGCACCGCATACGTATGGCGATATGAAGAATTATGCTGTGGTATTGAAAGACGGAACACTCATGATCGATGCAGTAGGGAAGATTGTCAAAGGTGCAAAAAGATCGGAGAGTCATCAGACTTCCCGTGCACTCTGCTTTGAGGACGGACAGAAGTCAACCATTCTTCCGGAGCTGCTGATTGATGAAAACGATGTTCAGGCATCACATGCCATGTCTATCGGCAGAATGGATGAAGACCAGCTGTATTATATGATGAGCAGGGGACTGACACTGGCACAGTGCACAAGCCTGATTGCGACAGGATATCTGATGCCGATTACAGATACGCTTCCTAATGAAGAGCTCAAAGCATCTCTCAAACAGGAGATGGAAAGGAAAATCGAAGAGCTATGTTCGATGTAAATGAAATCAGAAAAGACTTTCCGATGATTGTCAACCGCCCGGATCTGATCTACTTCGATAATGGTGCGACAACCTACAAGCCACAAAGCGTAATTGATGCCATTGTCGGTTTTTATACCGGTTACACTTCGAATGTTGAGCGCGGAGATTATGAGACTGCTGCCAAAGCGGATAAGGCATATGACGGAACAAGAAAGATTATCGCAAAACTGATTCATGCCGAACCGGAAGAGATTGCTTTTAACGCAAACATAACGGCTTCTTTGAACCAGATTGCATATGGTTTATCGAGAATGATACTCAAAGAAGGGGATGTTGTTCTGACAACTGAAGCAGAACATGCTTCCAACCTTCTGCCTTGGTTCCGGTTACAAAAAGATATCGGTATCAAAGTGGAGTATATTCCGGTAGACAGACAGGGTGTCTGTCATATAGAAGATGTGAAAAAAGCCATGCATGACAAGGTCAAAGTGGTTGCGATGGCTCATGTCACAAATGTTCTCGGATCAGTTCAGCCGATTAAGGAGATTGCTGCCATAGCGCATGAAAACGGAGCATTTATGGTCGTGGACGGTGCCCAATCCGTCGGCCATCGCATTATTGATGTTAAAGACATGAATATTGATTTTCTGGGTTTTTCATCGCATAAGATGTGCGGCCCTGATGGTGTAGGAGTTCTGTATGGAAAGTACAAGCTTCTGCAACAGATGGAACCCGTCTTTATGGGCGGTGGCATGAATGCAAGATTTTATCCGGATGGAAATATTATTCTGAAGGATGCACCGATTAAATTTGAGGCCGGAACACCGAATATCGAAGGTGTGATCGGTCTTGGTGCTGCTGCAGAATATCTAATGCATCTCGGCATGGAAAACATCATGGCTTATGAAAAGGATCTCAGAGCTTATTTTGCCGAAAAGATGCTTCATCTCGATAACATTGATTTTTATAATCCCGATAACGAAACAGGTCCTATTACTTTTAACGCAAAAGGTGTTTTTGCACAGGATGCTGCAGGTTTTCTGGGAAGCAGAAATATCTGTGTCAGATCCGGTAACCATTGTGCGAAAATTCTGCATGACATAATCGGAACAGATCAGACGATTCGTGCATCGTTGTATTTTTATAACACAAAAGAAGAAGTGGATCGCTTTGTGGAAGCTGCCAAAGAGATTTCCATCGAGAATGCGATCGGCATCTTCTTCTAAGGAGGAAATATGAGCAGTACATCAGAATTACTAAATAATCCGGAGATTTTACGTGAACTGATTATGGATCATTATCAGTATCCGCATAATCACAAACTGGTGGAGGATGACAGTTATCAGTCTGTTCACATGGCATCTGACAGCTGTATCGATGACATTACCGTTCAATCCAGGATTAAGGATGGAAAAATTGAAGACATCCGCTTTGATGGCGTTGCATGTACAATCAGTACTGCTTCCACATCCATGATGAGTGATCTTCTGAAGGGAAAATCCGTTGATGAAGCTTCATCAATCATCAATCAGTACTTCAATATGATTGACGCAAAAGAATATGATCCGGATGTCCTGGAGGAAGCTGTTGCTTTTAAAAATGTCTATAAACAGGCAAACCGTATTAAGTGTGCAACAATCGGATGGAAAGCCATGCAGCAGATGATCTCGGAAAGCGAGGGAAGCGATGAGCATTGATAACCGGAACAACGAAGCGATCTACTCTCAGGATGATTATAAATATGGGTTTCATGATAAAGATATTTCCATTATTGATACAGGCAAAGGCCTGACGGAAGAGATTGTCAGAAAGATTTCCGCTTATAAAAATGAACCGGAATGGATGACAGAATATCGCGTTAAGGCATTTCATATCTTTGAATCCATGCCGATGCCCACATGGGGACCGGATCTCAGTGAAATTGATTTTCAGGATTTTACCTACTATAAAAGGGTTTCTAACGAAGCCGAAAAAAGCTGGGACGATGTTCCTGAGGAAGTCAAAAATACATTTGAAAGACTGGGTATTCCGGAAGCGGAAAGAAAATATCTTGCCGGTGTGACGACACAGTATGAATCCGAAGCGGTTTATCATAACATGCTGGAGGAAGTGCAGTCCAAAGGCGTAATCTTCCTGGATATCGACAGTGCATTAAAAGAATATCCGGATCTTTTCAGAAAGTATTTCTCCACAATCGTACCGCCTTCCGACAATAAGCTTGCAGCTTTGAACAGCGCCGTGTGGTCAGGAGGAAGTTTCATCTATGTACCGAAAGGCGTGAAGCTTGACAAGCCGCTGCAATCATATTTCCGTATTAACTCGGAATCCATGGGACAGTTTGAAAGATCGATTATTATCGTAGATGATGATGCAGAATGCTCTTATGTAGAAGGGTGTACGGCACCGCAGTATTCAAAGGATTCCATGCATGCAGCTGTTGTAGAAGTATTTGTCGGGGAAAGAGCAAGATGCAGATATTCGTCTGTACAAAACTGGTCTAACAATATCCTGAACCTTGTCACAAAGAGGGCAAAGGTTGCAGCTCACGGAACGATGGAATGGATTGACGGTAATATCGGTTCAAGAATATCCATGAAATATCCTGCCTGCATTCTTGCCGGTGAATATGCACATGGCATGTGCATCTCTATTGCGGTAGGATCAAAAGGACAATTCCAGGATACAGGTGCCAAGATGATTCATCTTGCACCGCACACATCTTCTTCTATTGTTTCCAAATCCGTATCCAGAAAAGGAGGCGTCACCAACTATCGTGACTGGATTCATTTCGGCAAAAAAGCAGATTATGCCAGAAGCAAGATTGAATGTGATACTCTGATTCTGGATGATATTTCCAAGAGTGATACAATCCCGCTGAATATCAATGAAAATTCCTCTTCGACAATCGAACACGAGGCAAAAGTTTCGAAGATTTCCGAAGATGAGCTTTTCTACCTCATGTCAAGAGGATTGTCTGAATCACAAGCTACAGAGATGATCGTTATGGGCTTCCTGGAACCGTTTACCAGAGAACTTCCGATGGAGTATGCGGTAGAGCTGAATCAGCTCATGAAGATCGATATGAGTGATTCCATTGGATAAAATAAGTGCAAGAAGGACCGGTTTGAACAACCGGTCTTGTCTTTCAGATCTGGAAAGACAAAAGAAAAGTATTGTGATTCAGGATCAGGCAATCAGCGTTATTGGCAATAAAAAAACAATCGGCTGTTATGTCTCTATGCGGGATGAAGCGGATACAACCA
>JAFYCG010000212.1 GCA_017539825.1 Solobacterium sp.
AGAAGCATTATCCTTTTATTTTCTGAGAATGAATCTATTATACATCATTCCGGCACGAATTCATCCCCTTCTTTACACTTCGTAGGAAGAAGGGGACTTCTTCGTTAATATTTGTTAAAAACAGTTCTGTTTGGTCGGCCCAATATTGATGTATCGTAAAGCTCTTCATATACTTTTTTCCACAGATCAAAAACAGGATCTTGCCCATATATGTTAATCTTTCTTACCATATCTGGATCTTTATATGACGACAATGCAATCAAAAAGTCCTTAAATGAATCCTTCACTTCTTGAGGATCTGCGTTTACTTCTTTAGCACGTTGTATTTCGATATTAATAAACGGATCTAACATTTTTCTGATTCGTTCTGTATCGATCGTCTCTTTGATGATTGATTCATTATTATTTGATACTTGTTTATTAGATATTTCTTTTTCTAGGCAGTGATTTCCCACACCTGGATTTCCCAGGTGTGGGTTTCCCAGGTGTGGATTTTCACCCTCTGGGCTATCCTTTAAATCATAAATATACACATAACCTGTATCTGAATTTTCTTTCACTTGTGTGAGATATCCAAAATCCTTAAGAATCTTCCAATTTTTATTGAATGTATGTTCTCCTTCAATACAGATTGTCTTCAGGTACGATTTATATAATTTGAAATTTGGTATATTTATGTAGTATCTGATCAAAAGATATAAACCTTTGGCAGCTAATGGAATATTGCGATTTTTTACAATAGAATTTGGTACAACAGCAGGAATATGAATATGCAATTCATGAATATTTGAATTCTATTAAGTTTTCCCCTTTCCAAGTATACTTTGCTTACTATCAGGATCCGAATACAATTCTTGAGACTAAAATTTTTGACTATCCTGACGATCAGGTAATATATGTTGACAATTAGGTTGTATAAAATATATCTGCTTTTGACAACTTTTTGACTATTATCTCTCTGAAAAAGCCGTATAAAACAAACAAAAACACTCTCAGAACTCTATAAACTATCTGAATAAAAAACATGTCCGAAGCATCAAAAAAGTGGCTGTATATACTAAATTCTAGTAAATAAAGCCACTTTTTAATCGATGACTCCTGAGGGACTCGAACCCTCGACCCACTGATTAAGAGTCAGTTGCTCTACCAACTGAGCTAAGGAGTCATTTCTTCGTGCTTAATGATTATATATCTAATGCCATCTTAATGCAAGAATTATTTTAGAAATATTTTCATTGCTGAAGAATGACTCCCTATAGCCTTATTTAACTGAATTTCTTTTCCCCGCTTGGGACAACTACCTTAACATTTACAATCGCATCATGCTCCCCTGCCAGACTTTTCATAACATCTGTAATAAATTGGTAAAAATCCATTCATCTTCCATATCTCCTCCTATTCCTCTGCCTTCACATTACGGCTGGCATCATAATCCATAATGAACCCGGATTCTTCATCATAATAAAGAATCAGCTCTTCTTCATATGATCCTTTTACGGAAAGATAGATTCTGTTTCCGTTCATCGATGCTTCATAATGGATATCGCCTGTCGAGAATACCCCCTCTGAACAATCTCCTTGTGCAAGGCGGCACCTGTAATCCTGTATCACTCTGTTCTCAACTATCAGGTATTCATTTGCCTTTCGGATGTTCATCCATGTTTTTACCTTCTTTTGATCGTTACCCATGATAATCGCTGACAAGGCAGCCAGATAAAGCAGGATTATCATAAAGTAAGATTCCGCAAAACCTTTTCTATTCATGTAAAAGTATTTTGGAAAATGACTTACCATCTCTTTCATAAACCACAAATACCGCTCCGTTTTCTTCCTTAAAACAGCAATCATCAATCTGTGACAGAAAGATCAATGTCCCCGGCTGTACAATCAGATTCTGATTGACCTTGGAAAGCCGTTCCTCCCTTCCCTGATACAGATAACGGATTTCATTCTGCTGATATTGAATGTCATAGGCAAGAATCAGTCTTTTTCGGAGCTGAAATAAAGCAATCTCATCCTGTAAAAGAGGATCAAATCGGTTTGCATCTTTCATGGAGGAAATGCATGCCATTGTTACAGGAATCAATATCATGACAATGCAAATGGTAATCAGAAGATCTATGAGGACGGTTCCTCTTCGATTTCGCATGCTTCTTCACACCTTTCTGTTTCACTGAATCCGTTTCTTACCGTATCTTCACATATTTCTGTCTGTTCACACAAGCTGTCATATATCCCTGTATGTACCTTCATCGTTCCCAATACAATCAGTACCATGATTGATACGATCAGGATACTGATCAGTCCATCCGTCATCAGAAATCCTTTATTACCGGAATACAAGCCTTCCACCTCCCAGTTCCACAACAATGGTTTTGTTCTTTTTGCCAAAATACAATGTCATGGCTTTTTGTACATTCCCTCTGGCATTGAATGTGATGACAGGCGTATCATATTCATCCAGAATCTTTGTTGTGGCGGTCACAATCGCTGAACTTTGTTTCAGAAGATAGGATTGAGGAAATGTATCATAGGCATCTTCCTCATAAGCATGAAAAGGAATACAGAGTACAAAGAGGATAGATATGGCAAGAACAACCAGCAGCATTTCAGCCATCATAAACCCTTTATTCGATATACGCATGTCCGTCAATAATCACAAGATTTTTAGATCCGTCACATTTCACCTGATCCTGTGTCAGCAATCCGGCATTCACAAGATCAGATACACTTCCCGGAAATTCATCATATTCCATCTTATACTGCAATATTGCAGCGTCTGCCACTTTTTCCAAAGCCTTGCAACCCTTATTGTTGACTATGCCAAGGGTTTTCTGCATATTAGGAACTGCCATTAAAAAAATGACGGAAATAATCAGAATCACAATTGTCATCTCCAATAACGTAAAGCCTTTATTCATCTTTTTCTTTTTCATAACCTTCCTTCTTTCTTACATCTGTTGAAGCATGCTCATAGGCATCATCAGAATCCTGTAGACCATAATCAATACAAAACCGATAATCAGATAGCTGCATAGCTGAACAATCGTAGAAAACCTTTTAATCTGCTGATTCAGTCTTGTATCGCACATATCGAGATACCCTTGCAGCATCTTTGCACAATCTTCCGACAAAATAGCAATGCGAAAGAATTTCTCCAGTTTCTCTTCGACATATTGACAATGAACCGCTTCCGCAAATGATTTTCCTGCCATCAAAGCCTGATCAAGTTCCGCGGCAATCATTCCCACCAGCGGTTTCTGTTCAATTGTCTTTAATGCCTGTAATGCATTGTAGGTGGAACTTTCCCTTTCAATACATTCCAGAAAGAATCGGACAAAATCCCGGGAAGCAATCTGTACAAGCAGGGAATTGGGCATTTTTCCTGCAATCAGACGATATGTTCCTTTGATCCTGCTTTTCTGAAGACAATATGCAGCTACGATCATACACGAAAAGACCAAAAGACAAATGACAGTCGTCATGATCTGCAGCAATGACTGCACCCGGGCATAACCCGTTGTTTCCATATGAAAACCTTCCATGAGTGACAGCATCTTCGGCAACACTATAAGATTAAACACAAATATGCCGGCACTCATGCCAAGCATCAGCAGTAAAGGATACAGAATTCCCCTGATTAACTTTTCCCTGTTTTTCTTTTCCTTTTCCAGAATATGCATCGTCAGGGAAAGGCTCTCTGTAAATGGCATGAACTTTATGAATCCCGAAAAATAACCGGCATACTGTCCCGGAAGATACAAGGCAAAAAAATCATTGACATTTTCTCCCTTCTGCAGATGTTCCCTGATTTTCAGAAAGACATCTTTGGAATTCTGATCCTGTAATACTTCCATGGCATCCTGCAGACTGAAGCCGTTTTCCATCAGACTCACAATCCCCTCAATATTTGTTTTATCCAATAAGATCCGCTTCTGCTTTCTGATACGAGATAATGCCTTTATCCACTGCTGTCCTGATTCTTTCCGATAGCGGGACGAATGAACTGCCTGCCTGTCCTCTTTCAAAATAATTCATCACCTCCTTATGGT
Source organism: Solobacterium sp. (assembly GCA_017539825.1). Lineage (GTDB taxonomy): Bacteria > Bacillota_I > Bacilli_A > Erysipelotrichales > Erysipelotrichaceae > Bulleidia. Next base: position 4,053 of record JAFYCG010000212.1, read on the forward strand.
TCATAAATTCATAAATGCCTGTTTTTCTTCCGTCTTCTGTATCATACAGCCTCTGGCAGCTGATTCCGGTCAATACATCCTGCAGATGATACCTTTCTACGCCAAGCTCCTCCATTCTGTGCAGAGCAGATATACAACTGAAACTGTGCAGGCTGGTTACCACAAGATGTCCGGTCAATGCACATCTGACAGCCATCGTTGCTGCAACGGTATCCCTGATTTCTCCGATCATGATGATATCAGGATCCTGTCTCATCAGCTGTTTGATCCCTTCGGCATAAGAAAACCCCATCCTGTCGTTGATCTGCAGCTGAACATAATTCCTGTTGACAACTTCAATGGGGTCTTCGAGAGTATAGATTTTCTTTTCTCTGCATGCATTCAGTATTGTATATAAACTGGTTGTTTTACCCGATCCGGTCGGACCGGAAAAGATATACAATCCGTTTCTGTGAGCGGTTATCTGTGAAAGCCATTCTCTTGTTTCAGCATCATCACTGAGCTGTTCAATACCAAGATCTGAATGGTTGTTCAGAATTCGTAAAACACCGCTTTTCATATGATAGCTGGATACGATAGAAAATCGTAATGAAAGCTTTCCCTTCTCTATGCATTCCTCAAATCTGCCGGTCTGAGGAGCAAGAACATTGGAAATATCCAGATTTGCCTTGTACATCAGATAATACAGGAGCTTTACATCCGCATCTTTCGCCTTCAGCCTTTTCATATTCCCTTTAATGCGCATTTCAATATTGACCCGGTCAGAATCCTCCTGACTGCTGAAATGAATATCCGTAACACCGTACTTCATTGCTATTCTGAGTATTTCTTGTAATCTCTCTTCCATTTTTCTTTCCTTCCTAAAAAAAAGCCAAAATAACTGACAGATATCTTATGGAAAGATGTTATAATGATACTAATCCCGGAGCAATTCTATGGAAATAAAAGATATCATGCCATATGTAAGAAAATTTATCAGTGCCGAACTGGATGATGGGACAGTTATATCCGGATATGTATCCAATCCGGAATCTTTTACTGATGATTCCCGGGAAGATGCAACGATAGAACTGTTGAACGGTTTACAGAAGTCCAAAGTGCAGATCAGCAGAATTATCCGGGTTTTTATTCCTGACCGGGAAAATACAACCCGCATTCCTGTGGTTGACACTGAAGGAATAACCATACTAGAAAAACAGTCCTTTGAAGACAAGCTTGAAGAACTGTTTAACCAATCATTATCCGATGAAATTGTGGTAACATTGCCTGATGGTAGAAGAATCCGCAAAGTTGATGATCATGAATAGATCATCTTTTTTTTCTGTGGAATCAAAAAAAAGGAAACAATTTCTCCTGTTCCCTTTTCTTCGAGAATATATTATCACATTTAAAATCTTTGTCAACACTTGCAAAGTGCGCCACTTTTACCCTTGCAAGAGGGTTTTTCAGCCCCTTTCAGGATTTTTACATGTTCATATACGGATTCATGATCCGCTCGTTTCCGATTGTTGAATCCGGACCATGTCCCGGCAATACATGCAGATCCGGTGACAGTGTTTTCAGGTAACGAATGGATTCCATCATCTTTTTTTCATCACCGGAATACAAATCCGTTCTGCCGATATCCGAGGCAAACAGCGTGTCTCCGGAAAATAACAGATTCCGATACTGGATGCAGACACTCCCCTCTGTATGACCGGGTGTGTGATGAACTTTGATTTTGAAAGCACCGATCTGCATATTTTCCGTATAAAATTTAACGGAATGATATACCGGAAGCATATATCCTGTTTTCAGCGGACTTTCAGGATCGATCAGGATGTAATCTTCCTTCTGAATGTAGACATCACACGGATAAAGATCCGTGAAATCATCTACCGCTCCCACATGGTCCTCGTGTCCATGGGTCAGCAAGACGGCATCAACCACCTCATCTTTTCCGATGCACTGTGCTATCCTTTTGGCATGTCTTCCCGGATCAATCACAAGCACATGCCCGTTATCATGAAGCACATAAATGTTTTCGGCATATAAGCCGATTGGCAATACTTCAACTTTCATAAACAAAAAAATAACCAGAAATGGTTATTTCTTCTCCTTATGCAATGTCATCTTATTGCAGCGAGGACAGTATTTTTTAATTTCCATTTTTTCTGTATGCTTACGCTTATTTCTTGTACCGATATAGTTTTCCTCACCACACTCACTGCACTTGAATGTAATATTGTCTCTTGGCATATTGACCTCCCTTAATTTTTACGCATTGTGAGTATACCATACTCGTTTTGAATTTCCAAGCATTTTATGCATTACCACTACCATATTTCTTTGAAAAATGAGATAATTTTACGTGGAGGATTCAAATGAAACGTACAGAAACAAGGCCTATCTATGTCAAAGGACTGCAGATAGGCGGCCAGAATAAATGTATTTTGCAGTCAATGACAAATGTACCGGCAAAAGATGTAAAGAAAACGGTTGAACAGATTCTCGAACTTGAGGATCACGGATGTGAGCTGATCCGCACAGCTGTACTGGATCAGGAGGATGCACTCGCAATCCGTGAAATCCAGAAACAGATTCACATTCCCCTTGTCGCCGATATTCATTTCAATCATCTGCTTGCCTTAACCGCATTGGACAGCGGTGTTGATGCAATACGCATTAACCCGGGCAATATCGGCAGCCGTGAACATACGGAAGCTGTCGTTAAAAAATGCCTGGAAAAACATGTACCGATTCGCATCGGAATCAACAGCGGTTCTTTGGA
>JAFYCG010000213.1 GCA_017539825.1 Solobacterium sp.
GGCGTTATTTCGGCAGAAGAATTATAAATCCGCAGGCCTTCCCGGAAAGGGCTTTAATGGATAAAAAAGAAAACAGAAACAAAGGCGTTAAAGTGGCAAAAGGGCAATCCGCCCTTGATGCTTTGCGCAATGCTTTGCCGCACTGGGTGCATGAGACAAAAGAAGATCCGTCTTATGTCACCGGGTTTTATTATCTGCCCGGATGCAAGTGCTCGGAATGCGGCTTCAAGGTCAGCTATGAGCGGCCGTATTGTCCTCATTGCGGCAGCAAGATGCAGAAAATGAAAGGAATCTGACAGTGGATTTCAAACAGAAGCATATGGATGATGCTGCCCGTCATGTTGCCTTTCTGAATGACATGAGTGACAGTATTCATAACATTGAGGTAAAAGAAAGATTGCGTGTTCTGGCAAACCGCATTAATGATTTGAAAGATATGCAGGTTTTATTTGACAGCGGTGAAAGAGAGCTGGACCAGCTCTATGACCGCTATCTTCCGTATTTACAGACAATCATCCTGAGCTATCAGAAGCTGGAAGGAAGCTGGAATTTTGAGGAAATTCAGCGTGTCCGGGGGATGCTGATGCATTCTACGGAACAGCTGATGGATTCAATACTGGAAATCAAGAGAATACTTCCGCAGGATGAGATGTCCATGGCAAATGCAGAAAAGAAAGCTATGGAGGCTAAAAAACAGCTGGAAGAGAAATACGGAAAAACAAATTAGAAATGACAGGTAAAAAGATGGAGAACTATTGGGATATACTGATTAATGATGAGTCTTTTTCCAAAGAGGATTTGTTTTTAAAGGTCAGAGACCACTACACAACAATTTTACGAAGGCTATATGATGATCCGGCCGATATTCCGGATTATCGTATTTATTTTTCACAGGATCAGGTTTCGATTGAACAGGGGATGACTGACGGATATACGGTTTGTGCAATCGGAAGAAAGAACAACCGGATTCAGACGTTTTCCATCCATGATCTCTATGATATTGAGAATTTTGAAAATGCATATACCTGGTTTCAGGATGATGTTTTTGTTGTATTTGATTTCTGTGCCGACGGCATCAGCCCGCTGCAGTTTATCACCAAAGCATTTTTTGAGGAACTGTTCAACCAGATTCTGAATAACGGGGTTAAAAGAGTCAAGATCGGATATATGTATGAACTTCTGATCTCTTCCGGTATTGTTGAGTTTTTCTATGGTTTTTACAGACTGAATATCAATTTCCTGCAGACATTGTCTGCCACAACATATGAAAGTTCTTATGCGGACAGCCGTATTATCGTTCCGAGGTATGAATACTATCGTACAAGCCGTACAACCGGATTGAAGGTTGAGTTTTCCGATCCGATTCCGTTCAATGCCGAAAATCTGAGACAGGTCAGAAAATTACTGGAGCTTTCAGATGATAAACTGGCTCTTGTTATCGGAGAATCCGGCAAGATCCGCGGACTGACCAATGAGAAACCGCTTGTCCATGAACTGGAAATCCAGATCAGGGGACATCTTTACTGGAATATTATTTATGAAGGGTATCATCGGATTTCCTACTGGAATGGACGCTACCATATTACCCTGAATAAAAAGACAGTTCTGACATTGCAGGAAAACCTGGGAAGTTTATCTGCAACATTAAGCGACATGCAGTTAAACCGTCTTGAAACCGTTATTATGGAAGCAACAAAACAGACACACGGGACGATCATCATGATCGGTTCTCCGGAAGATGTGGCTTCTGAGACAGCACGCCTGTTTAATATGAAACGCTGTATAGGAATACGTAGAATCAATCTGGAAATAAACCGTGAGATTGTTCCTTCGTTGACATCAATTGACGGGGCTTTATTCATTGATACCGATTGCAACTGCATGTGCATAGGCGCAATTCTGGATGGGGATGTTGCCTCCAAAGGCTCTATGGCAAGAGGGGCAAGGTTTAATTCCACCCTGACATATGTCAGAAGACAGGCACAGCTGTCGAGGGTGTTTACGGGAATAGTTATGTCGGAAGACGGAACTGTAGATGCAGTAACCGTTGACAAGGTCATACGTTTAAATATAGGGATGCGATGAAAAGGAGGGAAAATGAGGAAAATTGTATTCTTGGATGTAGACGGTACATTAATTAACTATCGCACTGTTTGTCCGGACAGTGCAAAGAAAGCAGTAGAGGAAGCAAGAAAGAACGGACATAAGATTTATATCTGCACAGGATGTTCCAAAGCGGAGATTGAACAGAGAGACCTTCCTGAGCTCGATGGTATGATCGGCGGCAATGGCGCTTATGTAGAGGATGACGGACAGGTTGTCATGCATCAGGGTCTTTCCAAAGAGGATGTAAGACATATTGTCGACTGGTGCAATGAAAGGCATCTCGGCTTCTATCTGGAAGCTAACTCCGGCATGTATTGCAATGACTATATGCTGGAACAGGGACCGGCAACGATGGTAAAATACGCAACAGGCAAAGGTGCGGATATTGAAAAGGCCAAGGCAAGTGCCAGCGGATTTGTCAACAGCTTTATCCATTTACAGGGAGAAGACCTGTATCGCGATGATGTCAATAAGATCAGCTTTATTCTGAGTTCCTATCAGGATCATCTGGATTCCAAGGTTGAATTTCCGGATCTTGTTGCCAATACATGGGGCGGAAAAGAGGAACTGGCTCTGTTTGGAGATCTGGGTCCTACAGGCATTACAAAGAAGCACGCTATTGAAGTGCTGTTAAATCACCTTGGTGCAGACCAGAAGGATACGATTTCCTTTGGAGATGCAAAGATCGATCTGTCCATGTTTGAGCTATGTGCATACAATGTAGCCATGGGAAACGGAGGAGAAGAGATCAAGGCAGCTGCCGATTATATTACAGATGATGTTGATGAAGACGGCCTGTACAATGCATTCAAATATCTGAAACTGATTTAAGAAGAGCAGAGATGCTCTTTTTATTAATAATGAAAGTGCGTAACAGTGTTATTTTCACTTGTGAAAAAAGAAACTAGATTTTCGGTTGATTTTCGGATAATTTCTCTTGTTTTTTAAACGTGAATGGGGTATATTTTTGTACGCAACGAAGAAAGTTGAATTTCCAACTAATTCATAGGGGGCCAAATGAACGTTATTAAAAGAAGTGGGGAAGAAGTCGTTTTCAACTCCGAGAAAATTGAAAACGCAGTCAGAAAAGCAAACGCTGCAACTGATCCGACATATCAGACGGATGATGATGAAATACATCGCATTACCGGTATTGTGGTAAACAAGTGCAAATCGCTGAAGAGATCCGTTTCCGTTGAAGAAATCCAGGATATGGTAGAAAATGAGCTGATGGCTTCAAGAATCTACCAGGTTGCACATAACTACATCACATATCGTTATGAAAGAGCTCTGGTCAGAAAAGCCAACACAACAGACAAGCAGATTCTTGCGCTGATCGGCCGTTACAATGAAGAGGCAAAGCAGGAGAATTCCAACAAGAATCCTACTGTCAACAGCACGCAGAGAGACTACATGGCAGGTGAAGTTTCCAAGGATA
>JAFYCG010000003.1 GCA_017539825.1 Solobacterium sp.
GTTCATCATCTTGGTGATCGGCATACCGCCTGCAACCCATTCATCAGCCGGCTTAGACAGGTTGGAGATCTTGGAGAGATATCCATTGTAGCCGTACTGGATCAGCATGAATGCATTGTAACCAAGTGAGTAGCAGTAGTCAGCATCGAAGTTGGATGGGAATGCACATCTTCCTTCATATCCGAAGAAGTGGTGGAGTGGGCTGAACTTGCCATTGTATGTTCCTGCTGCTTTTCTCTCATCGAGTTTAGCTTTAACAAGAGCGGAGAACAGTTTTTCGGATTCGATCAGGGATACCTGTACGTTTCCGTGCGGGTCTCTTTCGAGGAACAGCTGCTGCTGAATTGTTTCAGGCAGAATTGCAAATACAGCCATGGATTCCTTTGTCAGACCGTTTTCGATAAATGCATATTTTTCTTTCCATGTAGGCAGTGCATTGAATGCATCAGCTTTGCTGCCGGCGAGGAGTTCATTGATTTCATCGATCAGTACACGGAACTCAGGAACGAATTCTACAACACCCTCAGGAATGATAGCAACACCGAAGTTCATGCCTTTTGCAGCTCTGTTAGCTACGGAATCAGCAATGTAGTCAGCCAGCTGGGAGAGGGACATCTTCTTTTCAGCAACTTCCTCAGAAATCAAGCAGATGTTCGGCTGTGTCTCTAATGCAGCTTCAAGAGCAACGTGAGAAGCGGAACGGCCCATAACCTTGATGAAGTGCCAGTATTTCTTAGCGGAGTTAGCGTCTCTTTCGATGTTACCGATGAGTTCGCTGTATGTCTTTGTAGCTGTGTCGAAACCGAATGAGCATTCGATGTCTTCGTTCTTAAGGTCACCGTCGATTGTCTTCGGACATCCGATAACCTGTACGCCTGTTTCATGAGCTGCGAAGTATTCAGCCAATACAGCAGCGTTTGTGTTGGAGTCGTCACCGCCAATGATAACGATAGCAGTGATACCATGCTTCTTGCAGACTTCTGCAGCAACTGCAAACTGTGCTTCTGTTTCGAGTTTTGTTCTTCCGGAACCGATGATATCGAATCCGCCTGTGTTTCTGAATGCATCGATGTATTCATCATCGAAAATCAGATAATCATCATCCAATAAGCCGCTTGGACCATTCTTGAAACCATAGAGAACGTTTTCGCTGTTTGTAGCCTTTAATGCATCATAGAGACCGCATACAACGTTGTGTCCGCCAGGTGCCTGTCCGCCGGAGAGAATAACACCGACAACCTGCTTTTTTGCAGCGGATGTATTCTGACCTTTAGCGAATGTAATTTCCTTTTTACCGTATGTGTTTGGGAAAAGAGCAGCAATTTTTTCCTGATCGGCAACACTCTGTGTCGGTTCTCCTTCTTTGACACAAATTTCAGCAATACCGTGTCTCAGCATGCCAGGAAGCTTCGGACTATACTGAAGTCTTACCTTCTGAAGTGGTGAAATAATCATTTTATTTTTCTCCTTTTTTCTTTACTAAAATGATAAATCATTTTTGTGATTTAATAAACAGTAAAATGGAAAATATTGGTTCTAAACATGTATAAAACCTGTACAAAGGAATGCACAGGTTTAAAAATATCAGTAGTTTTTTACATTAGAGTTCTGTCTTTGTGCTGTTGTTCAGAGTGATTTGAAATTAGTGAAGATAAAACTCCCTATAGATGTCAGTTTGCAAGTATATGCAGAAAACAGAAAGAGTAATTTTTGCAATGAATCACACCGTATGAAAGAGTATCAAAGCTCGAATATCCTCTTAATTCTGTTTTTCCATGACATCAAATACTCCGAGACATCGGACTTCATCCATTTTTTCAATTGCTTCCAGCTGTTTTCCGGTAATTCCGGATTGATTTTCTGCTTCAATGATGTAATGGTAAGAACCAAGCTTGCTGCCTTCAGGCCTGTCATGGATTGTGATTAGTTCCAAGCCGGCATTATGTATTTCAACGATAATGTCATCGATTCTGTTTGCCTCGCAATCTGCCACAAATACCGTATGCTTCAGGCTTTCTCCTTGCAAAGGGAAAGAGGAGAGTACATAAAATCTGGTTTTATTGGCCATTGTGATCTGCACATTTTCAGCCAAAATGGATAGACCGTAGAGCTTTGCTGCACCCGGTGCAGCTACTGCAGCAATTGTTTTGTCGCCTTGTTCAGCCACATAGCTTGCAGCCGCAGCGGTACTGTCCATCTCCTGTGTTTCGGCATCGGGAAGATGCTCTTTTCGCCATTCACTGCTTTGCATAATGCCTTGTGCATGCGAGCAGACAAGCTGTATGTCATCCAGAGTGGCTCCGGGAACACCCATCAGGGTCTGGCTGATCGGCAGAATAACTTCACCTACCACATAAATATCTTCCCGTCCAATCAGGGCATCAACATAATTCGTTACAGGACCGCCGAGTGTGTTCTCCTGTGGTATGACGGCATAATCTGCATTTCCTTCCGCAACATCGTCAATTGCTTCGGGAACGGTTTTCTTTGGAAGCAATACGGAAGCATCCGGAAAGAAAAACTGTGTTGCTTCTTCGGTATAAGTTCCCTGAGGTCCAAGGTAACTGACGACAGCTTCTTCTTTGATTTCCGAAGGAAAAACAGGGCTGTTCTCCGGTATGGATTCAGAAGCAGAAGTGCTGTTACTGCATCCTGAAGAAATGAATATCGTGAGGAAGGAGATCAAAATCATTGAGATTACTTTTTTCATATTGGTATACCTTTTTCATCCTGATACAGGATTCTGCAGACATATTGTAACAGACATCCAGAAAAAATATACCATGCATGTAAATAAAAGGAACAGCTTCAAATGGCTGTTCCTTCTTGATTGGTTTATAATGAATAGTTATTTATAAAAATCTGATTTGCTTTCTCTAATTTCTGCATGTATTCTTCGTAGGCAGGGCTGAGTCTTCTCATGGCAGGGATAAAGACGGTGTTGTAATCATGTTCCTGCTGAAATTTCTGTAATACTTCCATCAGTCTGTATGCAGGGGAGTTTTTGTATTCCTCTGATTGTTTGAATGCAAGATATTGCTCAATAGTATCTTTATTGTTTTGCAGATAGCTTTCAGGATCTTCTGTTAATTCTGATAAAGCTGCATCTGTTTTGGTGATGATTTCATGACCGGTTTCTGTATTGATTTCATCCAGATATTGTTCCAGTTCTTCCGGCATTTCAAAATGGATTCCATCGAGATATTCGCATATTTCCTGATAAGCTTTTTTCTGATCCTCAGTGCTGACGGGTTCCTGCAAAAATCTTCCGAAATGAAGAGCTATGTATTTTCCGTAAAAGCCGGGGAAGGCGTTAATAAGCCTGTCTGTAATGATTTCTTTTGCTTCCAGAATAGAAGCTTTCTGATATATTGAATCCCAGTCTTTTGAAACGGATAGTTCTTTCAGCAATTCATTCTGTTGTGTCATGATCTGCAGGTGATTTTCTCTTTCTTTCAGAATCTTTTGTAAGACGGCA
>JAFYCG010000214.1 GCA_017539825.1 Solobacterium sp.
AACAGATGTTGAATTTAAAGCAGTTGATGCAACCAGGGCAGAAAAAGATTTTCTGTATGACATCATCCGGAAAGCAGTTGATGCAGGTGCAAGTACCGTAACAGTATGCGATACTGCCGGAAATATGCTGGCACAGGAATTCGGTGCTTTCATTACGGATATCAAGGAAAATGTTGACTTCAAAGAAAGTGTTTTAGGCGTATCCTATAATGATGAGATGGCAATGGCAGATGCATGCAGTGTGGCAGCTATGATATCCGGAAGTGAAGAAGTGAAAGCTTCCATTTATTCGGACGGAACAGCTTCATTAAAGAATATTGCTTCTATTTTACAGAAGAAAGGCTCTGAATATGATCTTGTTTCCAATATCAGAACTGTTGAACTAAAGAAAATCTGTGAACAGGCTGCAAGAATGTTTACCGATACACGCTCAAAGACATCTCCGTTTGATACAGGTGTCAGAGATACCGTATTTGAAAGATACTTTACCATTAATGACGGTATTGAAACAATTATCCAGGAAACAGAGAAACTCGGTTATGATCTTCTGGAAGAAGACCAGATCCGTGTCTATGAGGAATTTAAAAGTGTAGCTTCAAAGAAGGATCAGGTTTCTGAAAAGGAGATTGATGCGATTGTTGCTTCAAATGCTTTACAGGTACCTTCCACATACCAGATTGAAGATTATATTATCAACTGCTGTAACGTATTCTCAGCAAGTGCACATTTACGTCTGAGAAAGAACGGTGTCATGAAAGAGAGTGTTGCGATCGGAGACGGACCTGTTGATGCAGCATTCCTGGCAATTGAACAGATTACGGGCATGCATTATGAACTGGATGACTTCCAGATCCGTGCGGTTACGGAAGGAAGAGAAGCCATGGGTGAAACCATTGTTAAGCTGAGATCAAAGGGAAGAATCTATTCCGGCAGAGGATTATCTACGGATATCGTCGGTTCCAGTATCAGCGCTTATGTGAATGCATTGAACAAAATTGTTTATGAGGAGGCAGAATGAAACTCTCATTTTCTACGAGGGGATGGTTTACCTTTCCTTTCGAAAAATTAGTGGATATTGCCTCGGAGATGCATTTCGGCGGATTTGAATTATACGATCTGTTTAAGCATCAGGAAGATCTTCAAAAAGGAAGACCGCTGCATAAATATAACATTGCCGCTTCAATGCGGACTTTAAGGGACAAAGGGCTGGAAATTCCGAACCTGGATACATCATTGGATCTCGGCAAACCGGAATCTTTGGAAAAGATGTTGTGGACAATCGATCTGGCCGGATCGATGCATGTTCCGTATGTCAGCTGTGAGGTTATGACAGATGCAGAAGATACTGTCAAAGAATCATTGAAGACAATGATTCCTGTTGCCAGAAAAATGGAAGTGACCATACTGATCAAAACCAGAGGCATTTATGTCAATACAAAGAGACTGGAAGATCTTCTGGATGAATTCGCAGATGACACTTTAGGCGTACTGTGGGATCTCCATCATCCTTATCTGGATAATCAGGAAGATCCTGATACAACCATCAAAAATCTCGGAGGTTATGTACAGCTGGTCCATATCAGGGATGTCGGTGAAGACGGCGCTTATACCATTATCGGTGAAGGTGTTTTACCGATTAAAGAAATGATGCAGGCTTTGTCTTCCATTGACTATGACGGATTTGTATCCTTTGAATGGAAGCCGGAATGGGTGAAGGATGTACAGGATTATACTTTCCTGTTTCCGCATTTCATCAGCTACATGAACCGTTTTGAAAACCGCAGAAGCAATCGCCGTAAACTGTATTTAAATCATGACGGAACCGGCGAATATATCTGGAAGAAGGATGAGCTCATCGATCTGACATTCCCGCAGGTTCTTGACAGAGTTGTTGAAGAATTCCCTAACCAGTATGCATTCAAATATACAACTTTGGATTATACAAGAACGTATGAAGAATTCCGTGAGGATGTCGACAATTTTGCCAGAGCATTGGTTTCTTTAGGCGTAAAAGCCGGCAGCAAAGTTGCAATCTGGGCTACCAATGTACCGGCATGGTATATAACTTTCTGGGCTGCCACAAAGATCGGTGCGGTTCTTGTAACTGTAAATACCGCATATAAGATCCATGAAGCGGAATATCTGTTCCGTCAGTCGGATACGCATACCCTGGTTATGATTGAATCCGCACTGGATTCCAATTACAGAAATATTATTAAGGAATTGTGTCCTGAACTGGAAACCCATACACCGGGTGAACCTTTACATGCAAGAAAACTTCCGTTCTTGCGCAATGTCATAACGGTCGGATTCAAAGAGAAGGGCTGTCTGACATTTGAAGAAGCCATGGCCAGAAGCAACATGGTACCAAAAGAAAAAATCCTGTGGATGGCTTCACAGGTCAAGAGCGGTGATGTCTGCAACATGCAGTATACTTCCGGTACAACCGGTTTCCCGAAAGGCGTCATGTTAACGCATTATAACGTTGTCAATAACGGAAAATGTATCGGTGACAGAATGGGCCTGAGTACAGCGGACAGAATGATGATTCAGGTACCGATGTTCCATTGTTTCGGCATGGTGCTTTCAATGACATCTTCCGTAACCCATGGAACAACCATGAGCCCTATGCCATACTTCAGCGCAAAAGCATCTCTGGCTTGTATCAACCAGGAGAAGATTACATGCTTCAATGGTGTTCCGACAATGTTTATTGCGATGTTTAACCATCCGAATTACCGTAAGACGGATTTCTCTTATATGAGAACAGGCATTATGGCAGGATCAGGATGTCCGCCGGAACTCATGAAGAGGGCTGCACAGCCTGATGAAATGCATATGACCGGTATTGTATCCGTATATGGCCAGACAGAGTCTGCACCGGGAAGTACGATGTCCGCCTGGACAGATTCTCTGGAAGTCAGAACAGAGACCGTTGGTTATGCTTTCCCGCATGTACAGTGCAAGATCATCGATCCTGAAACAGGAGAAGAAGTCGGTCCGGGTATTAACGGAGAATTCTGTTCCCGCGGTTACAACACCATGAAGGGTTATTACAAGATGCCTGATGCGACAAGAGAGACGGTAGACAGTGAAGGCTGGCTGCATTCCGGAGATATCGCCTGCAGAGATGAAGAAGGAAACTACAAGATTACCGGAAGATTGAAGGATATGATCATCCGTGGCGGTGAAAACCTGTATCCGAAGGAAATCGAAGAGTTTATCTATACACATCCGGCTGTCAAAGATGTACAGGTCATCGGTGTTCCGGATAAGAGATATGGTGAAGAGGCATTGGCAATGATCGTTCTGAAAGAGAATGAGAACATCACTGTTGAAGAGATGAGGGACTACATGGTTGCCCGTCTTGCCAGACATAAAGTGCCAAAGTATATTGAATTTACAGACAGCTTCCCGATGAATGCGGCAGGAAAAGTCCTGAAGTATAAGATGCGTGAAGACGCTGTAAAGAGATATGGCCTGGAATAAGGAATCATTGCGATTCCTTTTCTTTTTATGAATAATGAAAATGATTTTCAGAAAATAGTTGAAAAAATGATTGACAAACAATTATAAAAAAACTATGATTTTCTCGTTACACAAGTAAAAGCTGTGATGAAGACGGTTTGGATACGGAACTTACAGAGAGCCGGTGGCTGGTGTGAACCGGTAGTGATGATCCTGAAAACCCATCCCTTCTGAGCTGAAGATCCGAAAGCATATGCAAGTAGATATCTTCCGTTGCGCTACGTTAAAGGCGAAAGGATTGATGGATCCTGATGAGAGGCTTGTATAAGCAAATTGAGTGGTACCGCGGGTGAATGATTGCACTCGTCTCAATAATGTTGAGACGAGTGTTTTTTCGTCTCATAGGGGTGAAAGGGGAATAAGACATGACACCTGTAGAAAACGACCTTATGGTCATTGCGCAAAGAATCCATGAACTGAGAGAAGTATCCGGATTCACACCTTCGGAAATGGCTGCCAAAACAGAGGTAAGCCAGGCACAATATCTGGCATATGAATCCGGAAAACAGGATCTGCCTTTTACATTTATTCATAAATGTGCTCTGGTATTTAATGTAGGCATCAGTGATATCCTTGAGGGACAAAGCCCGAGGCTGACTTCCTATACTGTTACAAGAAAAGGCAGAAGATCCAATACGGTCAGAGAAGACGGCATTGAAATCCAGAATATGGCACCGATGTTTTTGAACAAAAAAGCTGAGCCGTACTATGTAAGGTATGAATATGATGAATCTCTTCTGGATAAGCCGATTCACTTAACCAAACATGCAGGACAGGAATTCGACTTTGTGATCAGCGGAAGAATGAAAGTACAGGTAGGCGATAACATCGAATATCTGAGCGAAGGCGACAGTATTTACTATAATAGTTCTACGCCGCATGGAATGATTGCGGTAGATGAAAGAGACTGTCTGTTTGTAGCGATTGTTATTCCGGGCAATGACACACAGGAAACACAGATCCGCAATACGTTTATTCCTTCCCGTGCAAGCAAAGAGAAGCTTGTCTGCGATAACTTTGTAGAGACAAAAGAAGATGAAAACGGCATGCTGAAGGAGATCAACTTCATCAATGAAGACCGCTTTAACTTCGCTTTTGATGTCGTAGATGCAATTGCCAAAAAGGAACCGGATAAACTGGCAATGATCCATATTTCACAGGACATGACGGAAAGAAGATTTACCTTCCGTGACATGAAGAGAGCTTCTGCACAGTGTGCAAACTATTTCAAAGCACTCGGCATTCAAAAGGGCGACAGAGTCATGGTCGTTCTCAAACGTCACTACCAGTTCTGGTTTACGATGCTTGCACTCCATAAGATCGGTGCTATCGCTATTCCGGCAACCAGCCAGCTGCAGGCACATGACTTTGAATACCGCTTTACATCTGCAGGTGTCAGTGCCATTGTCGCAACCGTATATGATGATGTACCAAATCAGGTGGAACTTGCTGAAAAGGTTGCAGGTCCATTAGCTGTCAAGATTCTGGTTGGCGAGCATAATACGGGAAAGCGTGAAGGATGGCATGACTTCAATGAAGAGTACGGTTTATATAGCACACACTTCTATCGTACATCCAATACGCCGTGCGGAGATGATACACAGCTGATGTTCTTCACTTCCGGAACAACCGGATATCCGAAGATTGCTGAACATTCCTGCAAGTATGCATTAGGACACTACATCACCGCAAAATACTGGCATGGTGTCAGTGACAACGGATTGCACTTCACCATCTCCGATACGGGCTGGGGAAAAGCTTTATGGGGTAAATTCTATGGCCAGTGGTTACAGGAAGGCGCTGTATTTACATTCGACTTTGACCGCTTCAATGCCGCAACCATTCTGCCGATGTTTGCCAAATACAACATTACTACATTCTGTGCGCCGCCTACCATTCTGCGTATGTTAATTAAAGAGGATATTTCCAAATACGATCTTTCTTCCATCAAACACATGACAACTGCAGGAGAGGCTTTGAATCCGGAAGTATTCCGCCAGTTCCAGAAGGCAACAGGTCTTGAAATTATGGAAGGATTCGGTCAGACTGAGACAACATTGAGTATCGGCAACCTGATCGGTGATACATATAAACTGGGTTCCATGGGAAAACCAACACCGTTGTATGAAGTAGATCTTCTTGACAGAGACGGCAAGAAAGTACCGGATGGTGAACCGGGTGAGATTGTTATCAAGACAACCAACAGAGTTCCATGCGGTTTGTTCAAAGGCTATTATCATGATGAGGAAGCAACCGAAGAAGTATGGCATGACGGATATTATCATACAAGGGATGAAGCTTGGAGAGATGAGGATGGATTCTACTGGTATGTAGGAAGAGTTGATGATGTTATTAAATCTTCCGGCTACCGTATCGGCCCGTTTGAAATCGAAAGTGTCATTATGGAACTTCCTTATGTACTTGAATGCGGTGTCAGTGCAGAACCGGATGAACTCAGAGGCCAGGTTGTCAAGGCAAGTATCGTCCTGGTGAAAGGCGTAGAGCCAAGCGCAGCCCTGAAGAAAGAAATTCAGGATTATGTCAAGCGGAATACCGCACCGTATAAATACCCGCGTATTGTTGTATTCAGGGATGAACTTCCGAAAACGATCAGTGGGAAAATACAGAGAAACAAGCTGTAACATCTGAATAAAACAATTTCACAGGAATCGGAAAATGAAAATTGTTTCATAAATTTTCAGAAAAAACAATTTGAATTGTAAAAATCCGTTAATTATTCGTTGTGAAATTCATGGTATTTGGTATAATACTAAACAAGCGATGAAAAGAAGCAGTAATTCTTTCATTGGATCTATAGAGAGTTCGTGGGTGGTGGAAACGAATGAGCAATGAGAATGAAGTCGTCTTGGAGCTTGTATTTCTGAAACAGCAGTAAGAAATACCGTTAATACACGTTACGTATTTGAGAAGCAAGCAAGGTGGTACCACGCAAAGGCGTCCTTACATGGATGCCTTTTATTTATTTAGATGGGGAGTGTGTTTATGGAGCTGATTACAGGATTGGATTACAAGATACAGGAGATGGCCGGCCGTATCAAGGAACTCAGGGAACTTGAAGGTTATACGGTTGAGGAGATGGCAGAGACTGCCGGTATTACACCGGAAGAATATGTCGCCTGCGAAAACGGATTACAGGACCTGAACTTTACCGTAATCTATCGTTGTGCATTGAAATTTGGGGTCAATGTTACAGATATTATTGAGGGTTACAGCCCAACTCTGAAGTCTTATACATTAACAAGATCCGGATCCGGTCAGAAAGTATCCCAGGCACATGGCATGACTTACTACAATCTGGCATATGCATTTCAGAACCGTATTGCTGAACCGCTGTATGTCAGAAGCATTTATGATGAAGAAGCGCAGAAGAGGGATATTGAACTGACAAGGCACTCCGGACAGGAGTTGGATATTGTTATAGAAGGACATTTGAAAGTCCAGATCGGTGAGCATTCGGAAATTCTCGGTCCGGGTGACAGTATTTACTACAATTCCGATACACCGCACGGAATGATTGCAGTGAACGGACAGGACTGTATCTTCTATGCCATTGTATTGAATCCTACGGGAGAACCGATTCCCGAGCTGAAAGATTCACCGATCATTCAGGAAGAAATCGAAAGAATCGAAGATACCAAACAGCGCATCTGGCAGAAGTATATTGATGTAACAGAAAACGACAACGGAACACCGACATCAATCCGTTTCAAAAATATCCAGAATTTCAACTTCGGTTTTGACCTGGTTGATGCGATTGCCAGAAGAGATCCTGACAAGCTAGCGATGTTGCATGTATCCAAAGATAAGGTAGAAAGAAGATTTACTTTCCGTGATATCAAGCGTGCATCTTCCCAATGTGCTAATTACTTCAAGGCACTCGGAATCAAAAAAGGTGACAGAGTCATGCTGGTTCTGAAGAGACATTATCAGTTCTGGTTTGCGATGATCGGTTTGAATAAACTGGGTGCTATCGCTATTCCGGCAACCAACCAGCTGTTAGAACACGATTTTACATATCGTTTTGACGCAGCGGGTGTATCTGCAATTCTCTGTACTGCAGACGGTGATGTTGCTCATCAGGTTGATCTGGCATGTGAAAAATACAGCGGCATGAAGGTGAAGCTGATTGTAAACGGAGAAAGAGAAGGATGGCGTACATTTGACGATGAGTATACGATGTACAGCTCACATTACAGAAGAGAGGATGATGCACCGGGTGGAGATGATCTGATGCTGATGTACTTTACTTCAGGTACATCCGGTTATCCTAAGATTGCCGCACATAACTACAAATATCCTCTGGGACATTTCCATACAGCCAAGTATTGGCACACCGTCAGTACAAAAGGATTGCACTATACGATATCCGATACCGGATGGGCTAAGGCAATGTGGGGAAAACTATACGGACAATGGCTTGCAGAAGGCGCAGTATTTGTCTATGACTTCGATCGTTTCGATGCCTCAGACATTCTGCCGATGTTTGCCAAATACAACATCACCACATTCTGTGCACCTCCTACAATGCTGAGAATGATGATCAAGCAGGATATTTCCAAATATGATTTCTCCAGTGTCAAACATATGACAACTGCAGGAGAAGCATTAAATCCGGAAGTTTACCGACAGTTTGAAAAGGCGACAGGCTTGCGTATTATGGAAGGCTTCGGACAGTCTGAATCAACCATGATTATCGGCAATCTGGTCGGTGCCCCGCATAAGATCGGTTCTATGGGAAAACCTGCACCGATTTATGATGTAGAACTTCTGGACAGTGATGAAAATCCTGTAGCAGTCGGTGAAACCGGTGAGATCTGTATCAATCTGAGAAAGGGAAGGCCTCCGGGACTGGCAGTTTGCTATTACGGAAACGAAGAAGAAACCAAAGCAACATGGTGCAACGGATACTATCATACAGGTGATGTTGCCTGGAAAGATGAAGACGGCTTCTACTGGTATGTCGGAAGAAAAGATGATGTTATCAAATCCTCCGGATACCGTATCGGACCGTTTGAAATTGAAAGTGTTATTATGGAACTTCCATACGTTCTGGAATGCGGTGTCAGTGCTGCACCGGATGAAGTCAGAGGACAGGTTGTCAAGGCGAGCATTGTGCTTGTAGATGGCGTCGAAGGAACACCGGAACTTGTCAAGGAAATCCAGAACTACGTCAAGAAGCATACAGCACCGTATAAATATCCGCGTATTGTTGTATTTAAAAAAGAACTGCCAAAGACGGTCAGTGGAAAGATCAAGCGAAATGAATTATAAGAGAATTACGCTATTATCCGGACATTACGGCAGCGGAAAGACCAATATTGCCGTCAATATGGCACTGGAACTGAAAAAGCAGTATGAAAGAACAGCAATTGCCGATCTGGATATTGTCAATCCGTATTTCCGCACTCTTGACAGTAAGAAAGAACTGGATGAGGCAGGTATTGAACTGATTGTTTCTCAATATGCCAATACCAATCTGGATGCTCCGGCACTGCCGCAGAACATGTATGCAATTGTTCATGACAAGACATTGAAGACGATTGTCGATGTCGGCGGAGATGACCGCGGTGCCCTGGCATTGGGAAGACTTTCACCGATGATCTGGGAAGAAAAGAATTATGACATGTTCCTTGTCATCAACTATTACCGTCCCTTGACCAGAGACATTGCCTCTTTACAGGAAGTCAGAGCTGAAATAGAAATGGCCGGAAGACTTCCGTTTACAGGTATTATTAATAACTCAAATCTTGCTTCAGGCACAACCGCAGAAACAGTACTTGCTTCTGTGGATTATGCAAAAGAAGCAGAAGAAAAACTGGGTCTGCCACTGGTGCTGACCACAATAGAAGAACGACTGTATCCCCAGCTGGAAGGAAAGATTGAAAATATGTTTCCGATGAAGCTGCAAAAAAGACCGGTTTAATGACGTAAGGAATAATCTCGGGAAAGAAATCAGGAAAGGAGAAGATTATGGCGAAGCTTACGTTTCGAGAAGATGAGTGTAAAGGTTGCGGATTGTGCACATTTGCATGTCCGAAGCAGATCCTCAGATTATCGAATGAAAAAATCAACAAGAAAGGACATCATCCGGTAGAATGCATTGACATGGAGGCATGTATAGGTTGTGCATCTTGTGCAATCATGTGCCCAGACTGCATTATCAAGGTGGAAAGGTAAGGTGGAAGCATGGCAGATAAAGTATTGATGAAGGGCAATGAAGCCATTGCCGAAGCAGCGATCCAGGCAGGTTGCCGTCATTATTTCGGTTATCCGATCACTCCACAGACAGAAATTGCTGCCTATATGGCAAAGAGAATGCCGAAAATCGGCGGAACTTTCCTTCAGGCAGAAAGTGAAATTGCAGCAATCAACATGGTATATGGTGTATCCGCTGCAGGAAAAAGAGTAATGACTTCTTCCTCTTCTCCGGGTATTTCTTTAAAGAGTGAAGGTTTGTCATATCTGGCAGGTGCTGATTTACCGGCATTGGTAGTCAACTGTCAGAGAGGCGGACCAGGTCTTGGCGGAATTCAGCCAAGCCAGTCTGACTATTTCCAGGCAACAAGAGGCGGCGGACATGGTGATTACCACATGATCGTTCTTGCACCATCTTCCGTACAGGAAATGGCTCAATTGACAATCAAGGGATTTGAACTTGCTGATGAATACCGTATGACATCCATGATTCTGGCAGATGGTACAATCGGTCAGATGATGGAACCTGTATCCTTTGACTTTGAAATCAAGGAACAGATTGAAAAACCATGGGCAACAACCGGTACAAAGATGGCGAGGAAACACAATATTGTTAACTCCCTGTATCTGAATCCGGAACAGCTGGAAGTTACAAATATTGAGCGTTACAAGCGTTATGATATCATCAAGGAAAAAGAAGCAATTGCTGAAGAATACCTTGTTGATGATGCAGATATTATCGTTGCAGCATTCGGTATCGCTGCACGTGTTTCCAAGAATGCAGTTAACCAGGCAAGAGCTGAGGGTATCAAAGTCGGTCTGATCCGTCCGATTACCTTATGGCCATTCCCTGAAAAAGCATTCCGGAAAGCAGCAGAACATGCTAAGCAAATCATCTGTGTAGAACTCTCCATGGGTCAGATGATTGAGGATGTCAGACTCTCTACAGAATGCAAAGTTCCTGTATCTCTGTGTTACAGAGTCGGCGGCATGATTCCGACACCTGATCAGGTATATCAGGCGATTGTTGAAGCTGCAAAGAAAGGAGAAAAATAAGATGCTGGTATTTGATCGACCAAAGGCATTGTGTGATGTGCCTCTCCATTACTGCCCGGGATGTACACATGGTATCGTGCACAGACTGGTTGCAGAAACAATTGATGAATTAGGCATTGAAGGAAAGACAGTAGGTATTGCACCTGTTGGCTGTTCCGTTATGGCATATGATTATTTCAACTGTGATATGATTGAAGCTTCTCATGGACGTGCTCCTGCAGTTGCAACAGGTGTTAAGCGTTCTGATCCTGACAATCTCATCGTCTTTACCTACCAGGGTGACGGTGACCTTGCCTCTATCGGTACAGCTGAAACAGTACATGCAGCAGCAAGAAACGAAAATATCACAATCATCTTCATTAACAATGCAATTTACGGTATGACAGGCGGCCAGATGGCTCCTACATCTCTTCCGGGACAGGTTACACAGACTTCTCCATACGGACGTGATCCGAAACTCTGCGGATATCCTGTAAAGGTTTGTGAAATGCTTTCCGAACTGGAAGGACCTGAATATCTGGAAAGAGTAACTGTTAACAGTGTTAAAAATGTTCGCAATGCAAAGAGAGCTATCAAGAAAGCATTCCAGAACCAGATTGATGGAAAGGGATTCTCTCTTGTTGAAGTCATCAGTTCCTGTCCGACAAACTGGGGCATGACACCGCAGGAAGCATTGAAATGGATTGATGACAAGATGATTCCGTATTATCCTCTTGGTGTATACAAAGACAGAAGTGCAGGCATCTTCGCACATTCTCAGGAGGCTTCCAAATGACAAAGGAATATTTGTTTGCAGGATTTGGCGGACAGGGACTCCTGTTCTCCGGTAAGGTTCTTGCCTATAAAGGACTGATTGAAGAAAAGAATGTCAGCTGGTTACCATCTTATGGACCTGAAATGCGTGGCGGTACAGCCAACTGTTCCGTTATCGTCAGTGATGATCCGGTAGGTGCACCGATCGTTCTGACACCGGATGTACTTGTTGCGATGAATCTTCCTTCACTGGATAAATATGAAAAAGCAGTCAGAAAAGGCGGATATATCTTCGTAGATAGCAGTTTGATTGAAAGAAAAGTACAGAGAGATGATGTAAATGTATATTATGTACCTGCTACACGTCTTGCATCCGAAAACGGAGCACCGACTCTGGCAAACATGATTCTCATGGGTAAACTGTTATCTGTACTGGACAGCTACACGGAAGAGACGGTAGATGCTGCATTAAAGAAATGCATTTCTGCCCGTCACGCTGACATGCTGGAGCTGAACCGTAAAATGATGGAAATCGGAAAAAACTATAACGAATAATCGGAGGAAAGAAATTTATGGAAATCAAAATTACACATCCCGACACATTGAAGGAAAAGCCGGAAAGCAGCAAACTCGGATTTGGTAAGTTCTTCACAGATCATATGTTTGTGGCAGACTACACAGCAGGCCAGGGTTGGCATGATGCAAGAATCGTTCCTTACGGAAATATTTCCATCAGCCCTGCATGTACAGCACTTCATTACGGTGCAGAAATTTTTGAAGGTTTAAAAGCTTATCGCAGACCGGATGGCGAAATTCAGCTTTTCCGTCCGATTGAAAATGCACGCCGTATGAACCGTTCTGCTGCAAGACTCACACTTCCTGAATTCCCGGAAGAGGATTTCATTGAAGCATTGAAGACATTGATCAATCTGGACAGAGACTGGGTTCCTTCCGAACCGAATACATCTCTGTATATCCGTCCGTTCCTGATCGGTAACGATGAGACACTGGGTGTGCACTCCGTACAGAATGCAACATTCTATATCATTCTTTCTCCTGTAGGAAGCTACTACAAAGAAGGTTTGAACCCTGTTAAGATCATGATCGAAGACGAAGACGTTCGTGCTGTCAGAGGCGGAACAGGTGAAGCAAAGTGCGGTGGTAACTATGCAGCATCCAACCGTGCAGGCTATCGTGCAGAACAGAAGGGTTATTCCCAGGTATTGTGGCTGGATGGTGTAGAGAGAAAGTACATTGAAGAAGTCGGCGCAATGAACGTTATGTTCAAGATCAACGGAACTGTTGTAACGCCTGCACTCACAGGTTCCATTCTCCCGGGTATTACACGTAAATCCATCGTTGAAATGCTGAAGAAGGAAGGCATTCCGGTAGAAGAGCGCAGACTGAGTGTTGAAGAGCTTGCGCAGTCAATGGCTGACGGATCTCTCGAAGAAGCATTCGGTTGCGGTACAGCAGCTGTTGTTTCCCCGATTGGCGAACTTTGCTACAAAGACCAGGTTTACATTGTTAACGAAGGCAAAATCGGCGAACTCACCCAGCATCTGTATGATACACTGACAGGTATCCAATGGGGTAAACTGGAAGATACATACGGCTGGACAATGAAGATCTGACTTTTATAGAAATGAAAAGATGTATCTGCTTATGATCTGCAGGTACATCTTTTTTGTCGTTTATTCCGGTTATCAATAAATATTTTTGCCGGTCTCTTTTTCAGAATATACAGAAATATCCGGTTGTTACAAAGGAGCAGTTTTTTTGATTTCGCTCTTTAAATGCGCAAGTCCTACGAGTAATATTTTACGTTCTGCTTCTGTAACATCAGCTCTTTTTTTGCCTCTTTTATAACTTTTTTCAATTCTTTAGTTTTTCTTTTTAGTTCCTCTCTTCTTTTTTTCAGTTCTTCAGTTCTTTTTTTTGCGTCGTCTGCTCTTTTTCTATTATGAAATCAGGAAGATCTGAACCTGATCATAGCAGAACCCAAAGTATCTACAATCATATATGATAAAGAGGTCAGGATCACCAGATGTTCCTGACCTTTCTGCTCTGTAGGCATACAGTCAGATTGGCCTG
>JAFYCG010000215.1 GCA_017539825.1 Solobacterium sp.
ACCATGTGTTCAGGATAACCTGTTCATGGCTTGTGATGTTGAAGGCAACTGCTGTTTCGGAGTTGAGTCCCATTTCCTTATAATCATCAACTTTTGCCAAAGAAGCTGTGTATACAACAAAGTCCGGTTCGAAGTTTGCTGCTTCTTCTTCCGTTGGCTTGATGAACATATTTCTGACAAAGTGTGCCTGCCATGCAACTTCCATGATGAAGCGGACAGCCATGCGGGTGTCCTTGTTTGCACCACAGAATGCATCAACAACGAATAATCTCTTGTCGGAGAGTTCCTTAACAGCGATATCCTTCAGCTTTGCCCAGTTTTCTTCGGAAAGCGGATGGTTATCATTAGGATATTCAGGTGTGTTCCACCATACAGTATCTTTTGAATTTTCATCAACGACAATATATTTGTCCTTAGGGGAACGTCCGGTGTAGATACCTGTCATGACGTTCACTGCATCGAGTTCTGTCAGCTGGCCCTTTTCATAACCGGTCAGTTCAGGCTTCATTTCTTCTTCATACAGGAATTCATAAGATGGATTGTAAATAATCTCTTTTGCACCTGTAATGCCATATTTGGCTAAGTTCAATTCTTTCATTACTTGATGTAACCTCTCTTCCGGAAATCAAAAAACCCATTTCGCATTTTATTGTCTAATTTTCTTTCCAAAAAAGAAAGAGATAAACATCATAAAATTGTGAAAAAAATAGCTAACATTTCTTGTAAAGGGTATCAAATGCAAAAAAAGGGATTGAATCCCTTTTTACATCTCTGCAGGTTCGAAGTCGTCTCTGCCGTGTTTACAAAGCGGACATACATAATCTGCCGGTAACTGATCCCCTTCAAACGGCTCAAAATGACCGCAGATCTTACAGATAAATCCCTTTTTCTTTGTGACTGTTACAGCAGGAACATATTCAAATGCATCCTTACCATGTTTGCATAACGGACATACATAGTCATCCGGTAATTCCTTACCAGGTACAAAGTATCCGCAGATTGTACATCTCCATCCTTCTTCCTGTGCTTCCGGAGCAGGCTGTTTCTTCGGCTTGATATGAGCATGGTAGTAAGCATATGTAGCACTTGGTGCATTGGATAATACCTTCGTCTCAATAACATTGGCAATAAACAATGTCGAAACACCGAGATCAACGGAACTGATCACTTCACATGCAAATACCGCATTCGTGTATTGCGGCAGATAACGGATGCCGTTAGACAATCTGTCGTTATAAGAAACATCCTGGAACTTGTCGACATCTCTTCCGGACTGGAATCCGAAATGCTGGAAGAGGCTGAACGGTGCATCTTCTGTCAATACGGATACGTTGAATCTACCGGATTCTTTGATCATGTCACAAGTAAAGTTCTTGTTGATGACGGAAACGGCAACTTTCTTTAATTCCCCTTCCGATACCTGTGCAGCGGAATTGATAATACATCCATAGTCTTTGCCGTTATTGACAGTAGTCAATACTTCCAGGCCATAGCTGAATTTGAAGAATGCGGTAGGATCGACAGAAACTTCTGCTTTAGTAACGGCAGCAGGTTCAGCAGTCTGTACTACAGGCGCTTCTTTCTTTGCATGACGGTTCGGGAAGATATCATCTGCAATTACATCAGCAAGTGCATCCAGTTCTTCTACTGTTGCTTCTGTGCCTGCAGATTTAATGGTAATCGGATTCTGCAAGAAGGTTGTACCCGGTAACTTGGACAGTAATTCCGTCATCAGTTTTCCGCTCATCGGTCCCCATGATCCGTTTTCAATCAAACCGATCTTTCTGTTCTTCAGGCTGTGGGCAACGATATCATGCAACAGATTTTCCATTGTCACAAAGATACCTGCATTATATGTGGTAGCCGCAAAGACAAGATGGCTGTTCTTAAATGCGCTGGATACAATGTAACTTGCAGGAATAACGGATGTATCGAACATCTCTACAGGCACGCCTCTGTCAACCAGTTTACCTGCCAGAATATTTGCCATATTCTCGGTATGTCCGTATACAGATGCATAAGCAAGACAAACACCTTTCACTTCCGGTGTATAGGTGCTCCAGAGATTGTATTTCTCTAAGAAGTCACCAAAATGTTTTCTCCAGACAAAACCATGTAACGGACAAACATAAGCAATATCCAGTTTTGCAGCTTTCTTTAATACCATTTGCACCTGCATGCCGTATTTACCGACGATATTGGTGTAGTATCTTCTTGCTTCATCAATCCAGTCATGCATGAAATCTACTTCATCGGCAAAGATATGACCGTTTAAGGCGCCGAATGTACCGAATGCATCAGCGGTGAACAGAATCTTATCTGTAGAATCATAGGACATCATGACTTCCGGCCAATGTACCATAGGTGCATTGATAAAACTGAATACATGTTTACCTGTTTCCAATTTGTCCCCTTCATTAACAACGAGCATCTGTCCTGTCAGATCTTTTTCAAAATACTGGCCGAGCATTGTTTTAATTTTTACGTTACATACAACAGTTGTTTCAGGATAACGGTAAATCAAGTCTTCAATTGTTGCAGCATGATCAGGTTCCATATGATGGATTACAAGATAATCCAGCTTTCTTCCGTTTAATCCATATTTGACATTATCAAAGAAAGTATGTGCCACAGCTTTATCTACTGTATCAAATAACACTGTTTTTTCATCCAGAAGCAGGTAAGAATTATAGGATACACCTTCCGGAACACCATAGACACCTTCAAAACATGTCAGTCTGCGATCATCTGCCCCTACCCAAAGCAGATCGTTTAAAATTGTTTTTGTACAATGCATAAATTATCTCCTTTACAATCTTATTCTACATGATTTCATTTATGAAAGATATGATAAACATTATCTTAAGGTAAAAAATAAACGAACAGTAGAATATCAGCTGATAAAGAAAACCGCTATAAGCGGTTTATCAGATATTTATTAATCCGGCATTATCTGATATTATTTTGCGCCGGTGTTTTTTTATCAGAAACAAGATACCTGTTTCAATCAAAATACCAATACCGATACAAATCATGCCATGTATGAAGGTTAAAGCGTAATTACTTGTCAGAAATGCCAGATTGCCGGAAATAATATCGGTTAATTGCAGATATGTGAAGGGAATATATTGAGAAATCTGATGCAGACTCTGAAGATTCTGTATTCCATACAGGATACTTACCGACAAAACTGTTCCTGTAAGGAATGATATCGTCTTATGATTTGTCAGTCTGTAAATGATATGCATCATTTCATATAAGAATACAGAAATAAACATAATGAGACAGATTCCCGGTAAGATGAAATCAGTCAGAGGATGATATACAGCCTTATATCCCTCATACCATAAATATGGATATTGTAATGAAGAACTGCCATGGCCGATTGTACCAATCAGATACGGGATCAGATGGAGAATAAAACCACCTGAAATCAGACATATCATACCAATGGAAAATGTTTCTATTTTATTCTTTTTACTGTTTGAATCAAATAAAAGAGAAAGAACATAACAGGAAAACAGTATAAAGAGATATGGATATATTATCTTGCTGCATTCAACCATAAAATTCACACCGGAAACAGGATATTGATCAGAGTCTTCTTTTTGAATATCCGTTTTAGCCAGATATCTGCTTTTGTTTAATTCAAGTTCTGATTCATATGTATAAGGATTTCTTTCTCGTTCAATATTTAAATATTCCAGATAAGAAGCATTTAATGTTTTCCATTCTTTATTTTCGTATGCCTCAATAACAGAGGCTGAACTATCTCTGAGACGTGTAAAATATTCACTGTCAACTGTATTGGTCTCTGCCTGTTCTTCATAATAATCGTATATAGAATATAAGTTGTTAATATAAGAGAAAGTATCAGATCTTTTCACATTATAAATATACATCGGAACAGTTACAAATAAGGTGATGATAATCAGTTTAAAGAAAACATGATCGCGTAATATTTTCTTCATAATACTACTCCTCAAATAAATATATAAATTAAGGTTATTAAATTATATAGAAAAATCATTGGGTGGCAAATAATTAGCTGTTACCGGTAACGCTAAACATACAAATAAATTCGATAATATAAGTCAAGTCCTTTTTTAGGAAATTAGGGAGAGTTTCCTGTTTCGCGTGGCAAGCCACGACGAAAACAGGAGAAACTCTCCCTAATTTGTTTTCGAATGATTTATAATGTAGTTAGGAGCG
>JAFYCG010000216.1 GCA_017539825.1 Solobacterium sp.
ATCGCTGCCGGTGACGTGGGTGACCTTTCCATTTTCTACCCGATCATCCAGTATGAGTTTTCCGGTTACGCCGGTCCCTTACATGGGCCCAAGGCCCGGGTCACTGATCCGGAAGAAGTCTATACAGGAGACTTGATCATGGTGAAACCGGGTGAAAGGATTCCTCTTGACGGTGTTATTGTACATGGTTCCTCCAGCCTGAATACTGCCTCATTAACAGGTGAGGCAAAACCGAGAGATGTTGACCCGGGGGATGAAGTCATCAGCGGTTCTGTTAATGAAACAGGTGTTCTGGAGATCAAAGTCACAAAAGAATACGGAGACAGTACTGTTGCAAGAATTCTGGATCTTGTGGAAAATCAGGAGAATCGCAAAGCGAGCCAGGAGAATTTCATTACGAAGTTTTCCAGAGTATATACACCTGCAGTTGTCTTCAGTGCTATAGCTGTTGCGATTGTTGTATCTCTGATGGGATATGGCGTACGGGAAGGCATTGAAAGAGCATGTACATTCCTTGTTATATCTTGTCCATGCGCTCTGGTTATTTCTATTCCGCTTTCCTTCTTCGCCGGCATAGGCGGATTAAGCAGCAGAGGTATTCTGGTAAAAGGTGCAAATCTGATCGAAACACTTGCCAATGTGGAACAGATTGTCATGGATAAAACAGGCACACTGACTTCAGGGAAATTTGCAGTGGAAGAGATGCATGGTGAGAATCAGAACCAGCTTCTTGAAGATGCAGCGTATGCTGAATATTATTCCAATCATCCGATCGCACAGGGTATTAAGGAAGCCTATGGAAAAGAAATTCTCAAAGATGAAATCCTGAATGTGAAAGAAATTGCTGGCAGAGGTTTGTCGATTGAAAGAAACGGACATCAGATCTTTGCGGGCAATGCAAAGCTGATGGAAGATCATGGCATTTCCTTTACGCAGTTCAATGATGCAGGAACATGTGTCTATGTGGCAAGAGACAATGTCTACGAAGGCTGCCTGATTCTTCGTGACCAGCTGAAACCGGACGCAAAAGAAGCAATACAGACTTTGCAGAATGCCGGCAAGAAATGCATTATTGTTTCCGGTGACAACCAGAAAATCACAGATGAAATCGCATCTCAGTTACATGCAGATCAGGCATTCGGAAACTGCATGCCGGAAGATAAAGTTGCACATGTGAGAAACTTCAAGGAAAAAGGATTGACCGCCTTTGTGGGAGACGGTGTCAATGATGCGCCTGTATTAACCGGTGCGGATATCGGATTTGCGATGGGTGCTTTGGGAAGCGATGCGGCTATTGAGGCTGCGGATGTCGTGATCATGGATGATCAGCCATCCAAGATTTCCCTTGCAATCACCAGCGCTAAAAGAATTTTACGGATAGCCAATGAAAATATCTACGGTGCAATTATCATAAAAATCGGAACGCTGATTCTCGGTGCATTCGGTATTGCGAACATGTGGATGGCAATCTTTGCCGATACCGGTGTAGCAATGTTATGTGTATTAAATGCAATGCGTTTACTGCATATCGCAAGAAAGGATTAAGCTGCTGAAAAGCAGCTTTTTCATATTTATTCAGAAAATGTTTCATAGTTTCAGACTATTTTATGATTAAGTTGGTGAATTCAATGCTTAATCCAACAAAACGATTTGAACTTTTTCATTCTCCCATGTACAATTTAAATAAGAGATGGAGTTTTTATTATGGAAATTAAAGACAGTGGATTATACATTATCTTGTGTGCGGTTGCGGTAGGCTTAGGTGTAATTGCAGGAACTCTGAAAAAACCCGAAGCTGGTCCAACAGAGACTTCATCAACAACACCTGCTGAACAGACAACCCAAAACACAACAACAGAAACAACTACAGGCATTAAAAATGCAAAGATTGCCGAATCAGGCACAGGTATTACGGTTATCAAAGCGGATGATTTTGCAGAGGTCTATCCTTTGGAATATGCATCCTATATGAAAAACAACGAGAATGATGAAGTGGTTGAATATACAGAACAGAATCCGTATATCAAAACACTGTATGAAGGGTATGGATTTGCGATTTCCTATGGAAGCGCAAGAGGCCATACATATGTTATTGAAGATATCTCTGCAACAGGAAGACCGCATAAGCTGGCTAACTGTTATACATGTAAAACATCTTCTTTCACCGCAACAGTTCTGAATGAAGGTGACAGTGCATATGCGATGGCATTTGATGACTTTACAAACCAGATCACTGATCCTTTCGGATGTTTCCATTGTCACGGAACCAACCCGGAAGGCGGTGTAATCACGATTACACACGGTTATCTGGTTAATGCGGTTGCAGATGACTTTGATTCGATTGACGCTGCAAACCTGTCTTGCGGACAGTGTCATACAGAGTATTATTTTGATCCGGCAACCAAAGCAACAACCCTTGGTTATCACGGTTTAGCGACAATGAATCCGGATGATATGCTGGAATATGAGAATTCTCTTGTTGACGGTGAAGGAAATATGTTCGCTGACTGGGTTGATGAAACAACCGGTGTCAGAAAGCTGAAGGTTCAGCATCCTGAATTTGAAACATTCCTCGGTGAAGGAAGCCCTCACGGTTCTCCGGATTCCATGGTAACATTCACATGTGCTGACTGTCATATGGCAAAGACAACTGCAGAGGACGGTACGGAATATACAAACCATTACTGGATCAGCCCGTTACAGAATCAGGAACTTCTCGACAACAACTGCTCTAAATGTCATAAAGATTTAGCCGCAGAGGTTAAGAAGATCCAGGATGAAACAACAGCCAAGGAAGATGAACTCGGAAACAAAATGGCACAGCTTGATGCAGATCTTTCCAAAGCTATTGAAGATGGAACAATCGATGGGGAAGACCTTGAAAATTGCCGTCTGGCATGCAGAAATGCACAGTGGTTCTGGGACTTTGTCTATGTTGAAAACAGTGAAGGTGTTCACAATATGAAGCTGACACAACACTGCTTTGAAAAGACAGAGGAATGGCTCGAAAAAGCATACAGCTACCTGCAGTAAGCAACAAGAAGCAACCGGAAAGGTTGCTTTTTTTATGTATATGAGTGGAGAACGGATTGAAATAATGATACACTCTTTTTCATGAGTAAACGATTCAGAGAAGGATTTTTATCAGAACTGTTTGTGCTTGTATTGCCGATTGTCATGCAGAATCTGATTACCTCCGCTGTCAGTATGGCGGATGTCATCATGCTTGGACAGGTGAACCAGACAGCATTATCGGCTTCTTCTTTAGCAGGACAGGTACAGTTTTTGTTGAATATCGTCTATTTTGGTCTTGCATCTGCTTTAACCATTCTTGCTTCTCAATACTGGGGAAAGAAAGATACCCGGATCATCGCAAAGATCTTTGGAATAGGTCTGATCATTTCTTTGTTTTTTTCTTGCGGGGCTGCATTGCTTGCTTTGGTTTGTCCTGTATTTCTGATTCAGATATGGACCAATGTTCCTGATTTGATTGAAATCGGAGCATTGTATTTACAATTTGTCGCTCTTTCTTATTTCTTTGCAGGGTTTTCGCAACCATATCTGGCTATTATGAGAAGCTGTGAAAGGGTGAAAAAAGCGACGGCTATTTCCATCACAACGTTTCTCTCCAATGTCGTGTTAAATGCGATTTTGATTTTCGGCTTATTCGGCTTGCCGGCATTGGGTGTCATCGGTGCAGCTTTAGCGACAACAATTTCCAGAGGGATCGAATTGTTATTGTGTGCTTTGGATTTCTGGAAACAGGATTTACTGAGTAAGAAGGTTTCGGATATTTTCACAATCCCGAAAGAACTGATACAGGATTTCATCCGCTATTCTCTGCCTGCGTTTTTAAATGATGCGATGTGGGCTTTAGCCTATAATATGAATTCCGTGATCATGGGACACCTGGGATCGGATATCGTTGCGGCAAATTCCGTGGTATCGGTCGCCAGGGATCTTGTCACAACGGTCGGATTCGGTATATCTTCTGCTTCGGCAATTATGCTGGGAAAAGAAGTCGGTGCAAAACAGCTTGATCTGGCAAAAAAAGATGCTTCTTCGATCCTGTTTCTGTCTTTTGCGGTATCTGTTGTACAGGGAATTGTTTTGCTGGGAATCAGTCCGTTTATACCCGGTTTTGTCAAGATATCACCTACCGCAAAACAGTATCTCAGCGGCATGCTGGTGATCAATGTCCTGTATCAGTTAGGACAGGTGGTAAACACGGTATTGATTGCTTCTTTGTTCCGGTGCGGCGGAGATTCGCGCTATGGACTGCGTCTGGATTTTTTCAGCATGTGGTGCTTTGCGGTTCCTTTAGGGTTATTAACGGCATTTGTTTTTAAGCTTCCGCCTATGTTAGTATATTTTTGTATGTGTACAGATGAATTTGTGAAAATGCCCTTTGCACTTTATCATTATTTCAAGAGTGACTGGCTGCATAATCTGACACGTGATTTTCAGGAGGTATAGTATGAACAGCATTTTCCATCGCATCAGTGTTCGCAAATTTACAGAACAAACAGTTGAATCAGAAAAGATCGAAATGATTTTAAAAGCAGCAATGCAGGCACCTTCTGCCGGCAATCAGCAGCCATGGGAATTCTATGTTATCAGGAATAAGAAAGTGATTGAGGCATTATCACAATGCAGTCCATACGCAAAATGTGCTGCCAATGCCCCGGTGGTGATCGCTACTGCCTACAGGAAAGAATGCCGTATTCCCGCCTATGCCGATATCGATATGAGCATCGCCATGGAGAACATGTGGCTGGAAACAGATGCTTTAGGGTTAGGCGGCGTCTGGCTTGGCATAGCACCGATTGAAGAAAGAATGAAAAAAGTGGAGGAGATTATCCAGATGCCGGATCATCTCAGAGCGTTTGGTTTATTCCCGCTTGGTTATCCTGCGGAAGAGCGTCCGCAGCAGGATCGTTTTGAACCGGAAAGAATTCATGAAATTAACTGATTCAGCCACAGGATGTGGCTGTTTTTTATGTAAAACATTTGCAAACTGTTTTTCTCATATTATACTTATTAGGCGATATGAAAAAGAAAAAGTTTGAAAAAAGAACAGACCTTGTATTTCATTTTCTGAGAGGGTCAATTCCATATTTCCTTATAGCGGTGTTTTTTGCGTGCATGGTTTCCCTGATGGATCTGATTAATCCGAAATTAATCGGTTATACAGTAGATACTGTTCTCGGTGACAAACCATCGGATATGCCTGCTTTTTTTGATGCATGGGTTGAACAGATCGGCGGCATATCCTTTTTAAGAACACATCTTGGCTATATAGCGCTGAGTGTTGTTATCGTGGCATGCGGGGCAGCATTTTGCCGTTACATGTTTCGCTTAAATAATGCCAAAGGTGCCGAAAAGCTTGTTAAAACAATGCGTGATGATCTGTTCAGTCATATCCTGCGGCTGCCGTTTAAGTGGCACAGTGAAAACCATACCGGTGATATTATCCAACGATGCACATCAGATGTTGAACAGATCAAGATGTTTTTATCTGAGCAATTGACCGCATTAATCCGTGTACTGGTTTTAATCTCCATGGCGATGTATTTCATGTTTTCCATTGAGAAGAACCTTGGCATTGCAGCAGCGGCGTATATTCCCGTTATTGTGGGCTATAGCTTCTTCTTTCACCGCCAGATCGGACAGGCCTTCCAGAAGGTTGATGAAGAGGAGGGGAAACTGTCTTCGATTGCCCAGGAGAATCTTACCGGCGTACGTGTTGTCAGAGCTTTTGGCCGGGAAAAATATGAACGGGAAAGATTTGAAAAGCAGAATACGGTTTATACCGGCATGTGGGTACATCTGTTGAAAATACTTGCAGCTTTCTGGGCTTCCGGTGATCTGTTTTCCAATCTGCAGATCTTAACCATACTTTCCTATGGGGCCTATTTATGCGTACATGGACAACTGACAGCGGGAAATTATATCGAATTTATCAGCTATAATGCGATGCTGACATGGCCGATCCGCATGTTAGGAAGGGTAATATCCAATCTTTCTAAAGCCGGCATATCGATTGACCGTATCATGTATATCATGAATGCCGAAGAAGAAAGAGATATTGACGGAGCTTTAGA
>JAFYCG010000217.1 GCA_017539825.1 Solobacterium sp.
AATTATGCCGTCTGTATCCATGAATCAGACAGCCATACTTGCATTCAGTAAAATAGAGAATCCGTTTATCGGCATTATTTCCGGTTTAATTGGTGCATACAGCTATAACCGCTTTAAGGATACTTCTTTACCTGAATGGCTTGCTTTTTTCAGCCGCAGAAGAAGTACGGTTATCGTATCGGGTATCATCTCTATTTTAGCTGCAGCTATATTATTCGTTGTTTGGCCGGCTGTCTTTGGTGTGCTTGTTTCATTAGGAAAATGGATCGCAGGACTGGGAGCTTTCGGTGCGGGAATCTACGCTTTTCTCAACAGGCTTCTGATTCCGGTCGGACTGCACCATGCTTTGAACAACGTATTCTGGTTTGATACAGTAGGACTGGGGGATCTGACACATTTCTGGGCAGGTCATACATCTGCTGATGTCAATTGGTCACTGGGCATGTATATGTCGGGATTTTTCCCTTGCATGATGTTTGGAATACCCGGAGCAGCTCTTGCAATGATTCATTGGGCAGAACCTTCAAAACGCAAAAAGGCAATCGGTATTCTTTCTTCTGCTGCAATTTGCGCATTTGTCTGCGGCATTACCGAACCGTTTGAATTTGCCTTTATGTTCAGTGCACCTGTGTTATATTTTGCATACTCTTTATTGTACGGTGTTTTTTCCTATGTAACCGTATTAACAGGTTTCAGGGCAGGTTTTTCCTTCTCAGCAGGAGCTACCGATCTTCTTTTTTCTGCATCTTTGCCTGCAGCTGCAAAAACCTTGATGATTCTGCCACTGGGTCTTTCAGCGTTTTTGATTTTCTATCTTGTGTTTCGATTTTTGATTTCCACTCTCAATTTGCAAACACCCGGAAGAGAGTCAGAGGATCAAGTGGAAAAATGCAACAATGCAGAAGTTTCTCTTCAGGAAACAATTCTGAACGGTATAAACATTGATTCCGTTATACAGGGAATCGGTGGATTGAAAAATATTCGAACACTGGATAATTGTGCTACAAGATTGCGTATAGAGCTAAATGATGACAATATGGTTGATGAGACACTATTGAAAAATGCAGGGTCAAAAGGTGTCATGAAAACCGGTAAAAACAGCATTCAGGTCATCATCGGACTGCATGTGCAGGATGTGGCAGACGAGATACATAAACAAATGCTTTCTATAAAGAAAACTGAGAAATAAATGTTAACAGAAACGGAAAATATACCTTTCATGAGAATGATAAAAATATCTTTATGTTTCTTTCTGTTATTTCTTTCCGGATGCAATAGCGGATATCATGCAAACGGGTCAGAAAATTATAACAAGAATGATATTGTCAATAACTATCACGCCGACTTAGACAGCAACCTTTCGGTATTTCCGGATATTGATTTTTCAAAGGATTGCATCGTCCGCTATGAAGCAGATCTGCATACTGGATTGTTTGATACAGATGGAAAAATCATTTTGCAGAGCGAATATACTACATCGCAATTTGAAAAGGAAATAAACCGGTTAGAAAACATCTCCATGACCATTCGTGATAAGGAAAAGGAATATACAAACAAAGTGTTATATGATACAGAAATGTACAATTTTCCTGCTTTTATCGCTAACGATGGTTTTGGCAACACGTATGAATATGCCCTGATTGATCAGGAAAAAAAGAGTATTACATATATCTATCTGGCTTATCCCGATATAAATCAATTTGCAGAAAAAGAATGGTTGAAAAGGGATCTTTCCGCATATGACGAAGCGAATACTTTCAATGCCTATTCCATCTATAACCATTCTTTTGATAACGGAAAAACGTGGACTGAATTTGATGACTGAATACCTTTATGCACATATCTGACAAGAAGAGATGATCGTCATCTCTTTTTTTACGGAATATATGCTAGAATGATTACAAGAAAACAGAAAGGAAACATATCATGAAAAGCGTACCGAAATCATTCCCGAAGGGATTTATCTGGGGCGGTGCATTAGCAGCCAACCAGATGGAAGGGGCATGGAAAGAAGGAGGAAAAGGCTGGTGTCTTGCGGATATTAACAGAGCGCAATATGATCTTCCTCCGAATCAGCGTTACAACATCGAAATTGATACAGCATTTATTGAAAAAGCAATGTCGGAAGAAGATACGTTATATCCGAAAAGAAGAGGTATTGATTTCTACCATACCTATAAAGAAGATCTGGCTTTATTAGCCGGAACCGGAATGAACAGTTTACGAACATCGATTAACTGGGCAAGAATCTTTCCAAACGGTGATGAAACAGAACCGAATGAAGAAGGATTAAAGTTCTATGATAATCTGATTGATGAGATCATCAAAAACGGTATGGAACCGATGATTACCATCAGTCATTATGAAATGCCTTTAAATCTGACAATTAACTACACCGGCTGGTATTCCAGGGAATTGATTACATTCTTTACAAGATATTGTGAAGTTTTATTCAGACGCTATAAAGGCAAAGTCAGAAAGTGGATCATCGTCAATCAGATCAATCTGATTGTTCATGAATCCTTTAACCATCTGGGAATTGCTGCAGATAAAGTAGAGAATCTTTTAGAGGCGAAATACCAGGGTGTACATAACGAGATGGTAGCTTGTGCCATTGCAACAAAAAAAGCACATGAAATCGATCCGGAAAATGACATCGGTATGATGTTCTGTTCCAATCTGACATATCCGTGTTCCACAAAACCGGAGGACAACTTCTGGAATTTAAGACACAACCAGATGGAAATGTTATATGGGGATATTATGGTCAGAGGATATTATCCGGGATATGCGTTACGGTATTTCTCCGATAACAGCCTCAATATTGAGATTACGGAGGAAGATGAAAAAGCATTAAAAGAGGGCACAGTTGACTTTGTCTCTTTGTCCTATTATTACACTCGATTATCTGGCGAACAGCCTTTCCTGCATACAAAATTAGGTCAGATTGCCAATCCCGAATTAAAAGCCAGTGACTGGGGATGGGCGATTGATCCGATCGGTCTTCGTTATGCGTTGAATGTTTACTGGGACAGATACCAGAAACCAATTTATATCACGGAAAACGGTTTAGGTGCCTATGACAAGGTAGAAGAAGACGGTTCCATTCATGATCCGTATCGTATTGAATACATGAAATCACATATTGAACAGATGAAAGAATCTATCATGGATGGTGTGGATCTGAGAGGATATTATCCATGGGGACCGATTGATATTGTTTCCTGTTCTTCCTCTGAAATGGAAAAAAGATATGGATTCATTTATGTCGATTATGACAACTATGGTAACGGAACAGGTAAAAGAAGCATTAAAGACAGCTATTACTGGTATCAGAAAGTCACTTCTTCCAACGGAGAAGAGCTGTAAAAAATGGTACAAGTCGTATTGTTAGGAACAGGAACGCCCAATGCTGAACCATGGGCTTCCTTTCCTGCGTATGCATTGATCTGTAATCATAAAACATATCTGATTGATTGCGGACCGGGTGCAGTCAGACAATGTACAAAAGCTTTCTATCAGGGAGTCGGGGATCTTAAACCACAGAAACTGGATCATGTTTTTCTGACGCATCTGCATTCAGACCATTGCGGAGGTCTCTCTGAAGTGATTCTTGTACCATGGGTATTGGAAAGAGAAAACCCATTACATGTCTACGGTCCCAAAGGAACTGAAGAAATGTGCGGATATCTTTTGAAAGCATATGAAAAAGATACATCCTTCAGAGATGACGGTCCTGAACCGATCAACCATACCGGATTACAGACAATTCCTCATGAGATTCAGGAAGGACTTATATATCAGGATGATGCTGTAAGTGTAGAAGCTTACCGGGTAAAACACGGAAGTTTGGAATCTTATGCCTATGTCTTTCAGGCAGAAAATAAGAAAGTGGTTTTCTCAGGTGATACCTGTCCCGTTGATATCATGAAAGTCATTGCCAAAGATGCAGATCTTTTGATTCATGAAGCAGAGTACTGTGAAGCATTGAAAGAAAGGACACCTGCATGGAAGAAGTATCATCAGGCTATGCATACGATGTCTGTTGATTTAGCCGATATCATTAAACAGGCAAAACCGAAACTGACCGTAACAACACACCGTATTCTGCATCTGAACTATTATGATACACAGGTTTCGATGGATGAAGTCCATAGAAGGGAAGATGCTTTGTAGAAGGAAATCACCGACAGAACTGCCTGTAAAGTGATAAACGGGCATGATCTGGATATATTTGAATTGAAATGATGTGAATTTTCACATCATTTTTTGTTTTATCTTTTTTAAATGGTTTATCTGTAATAAAATAGTGATAATAGGAAAATGCTTTCAGGGAAAGCATGAGGGGATGATATGAAAATTGTATTAGAACACCTGACCAAAAGGTATCCCAACAGGGATGGCGGTGATGATGTCATTGCGGTCAATGATTTTACTTTTGAAATCCCGGACGGGAAACTGATTGGTCTTTTAGGTCCTTCCGGATGCGGTAAAAGTACAACACTGAATCTGATCAGCGGACTTGAATCGGCAAGCAGCGGTAAGATTTATTTTGGTGAAAGTGATGTTACATCTTTACCGCCGGAAAACAGAGGCGTTGGTCTTGTATTCCAAAGCTATGCGTTATATCCGCATTTAACCGTTTTACAGAATATTATGTTTCCTCTGGAGAACTTTAAAGGAAAAGACAAACTCAGCAAAGAGGAAATGGTTAAGAGGGCTACGGAAGCGGCAAGACTTGTCCAGATTGAACAATTCCTCACACGTAAGCCAAGCCAGTTATCAGGCGGCCAGCAGCAGCGTGTAGCGATTGCAAGAGCACTCGTTAAGATGCCCAGAGTTTTATTGCTGGATGAACCGTTATCCAACCTGGATGCCAGATTGCGTTTACAGACCAGGGAAGAAATCCGCCGAATTCAAAGGGAAACAAATATTACCACAGTATTCGTTACCCACGATCAGGAGGAAGCGATGAGTATTTCCGATATGATCGTTGTCATGAAACTCGGTATTGTTCAACAGATCGGCAAGCCGCAGGATGTATATGATTATCCGGTAAATCTGTTTGTTGCAAAGTTCCTCGGTACTCCTCCGATCAATGTTTTTGAAGGCAGAGTACAGAACAATACACTGTATATCGGGGATGACGCAGTATTGGATATTGAAGGTGTTGAAGATAAAAACGTCTATGTCGGCATTCGTTCTGAAGGATTCATACTGGATGAAAACGGACCGTTTATCTGTAAGCTAACAGCTGTTGAGGTCATGGGAAGAGATACCAGTGTTGTCAGCACCCATAAAGACATGCTGGTTGAATCTATCCGCTCTATCATCAGTGCCGAAAACAAAGTGGATACTTCCTCCGATACTGTCAGATTCTCATTAAAGCCGTTTAAGACGATTATTTTTGATCATGATACGGAAGAGAGTATCCCTTACAAAGTGAGGAAATAGCATGCTTGAAAAGAATAATATGAAGGGCTGGATCTATCTGTTGCCTGCCATTGTATTTCTGGGCATATTTATGATCTATCCTCTGTTCGATGTATTTGTTTATTCCTTTGAAGAGGGATATAATTCCGCTTCACAGACATACTTCGGCGTCGGTATGTACAATTACTCTTATGTATTGCATGATCCGTACTTTATTCAGGCATTAAAGAATACGTTTATCCTGGTTATTATCACCGTGCCGATTTCTACCTTGATCGCATTGCTGATTTCCGTAGGCCTCAATTCGATCACCAAGCTGAAAGAGTTGTTTCAGACTGTATTCTTTCTGCCTTATGTGACAAACACACTGGCTGTCGGTCTTGTATTCATGATTTTGTTTAAGAAGACAGCTTACTCTGATGGCTTAATCAATATGCTGATACATCTGTTTGGCGGCAATTCCGTAGACTTTATCGATGGACCGTACTGGGCAAAGATGTTTGTCTTATGCTTCTATACAATATGGGTCGTATTACCGTTTAAGATTCTGATTCTGACAAGTGCACTTGCTTCTGTCAATCAGGATTACTATAAAGCTGCGAAAGTAGACGGTACATCCAGGTGGCGCATCTTCTATAAGATAACACTGCCTATGATCTCACCGATGTTGTTTTATCTGATCATAACCGGTTTTATCGGTGCGTTTAAAGCCTATAGTGATGCAGTTGCTTTATTCGGAACGGATCTGAATGCGGCAGGCATGAACACCATCGTCGGTTATGTTTATGACATGCTGTATGGTAATGGCGGCGGTTATCCGTCATTTGCCTCTGCAGCAGCACTGATCCTGTTTGCGATTGTATTAACCATTACGGTCATCAACCTTCTGATTTCCAATCGCAGTTCAACGAATTAGAGGTGAGTTATGTCTACATTAAATGATTATTCGAAGATAGAACAACAGGCGAAACGGAATGAAAAGATCCGTAAGACCATCACATATGTCCTGCTCGTAATCTGGGCACTGGTCGTCTTGTTTCCGTTCTACTGGATGCTGTTAACTTCTATTAAGAGCTACAGCTCCTATAACTCGGAATATATTCCGAAATTCTATGCGACAAATCCTACCTTTCAGAACTATATCGATGCATTTACAACCGTTCCGCTGGCAAAGTTCTTTGCGAATACTTTGATCTTTACCTTTGCGACAACGGCTTCCATGTTAATCGTTATCGTATTTGCTGCCTTTGCCTTTGCAAGACTGGAATTCAAAGGCAAGAATATGACATTCGGGTTATTCCTTTCCCTGATGATGATTCCGAATGAGCTTGTCATTATCACCAATTTCGTGACGATCACAAACTGGGGTTTAAGAAATACATTCCTCGGTCTGATCCTGCCTTCGATCACATCCATTTTCTATATCTATCTTTTAAAGGAAAACTTTGAACAGATTCCTGATGAATTGTATAAGGCGGCGAAAGTTGACGGGACAAGCGATCTGAAATATCTGTTTAAAGTCATGATTCCGATCTGCAAGCCTACGATTGTGACAATTATGATCTTAAAGGTTATCGAATGCTGGAACAGTTATGTATGGCCGAGATTGATTACCGATAATGAGGCATATTTCCTTGTTTCAAACGGAATCCAGACAATCCGTGAAAGCGGCTTCGGACGTGAAAATATTCCGGCAATGATGGCTGCTGTCGTCGTTATCTCCATTCCTTTGATTATCCTGTTCTTAGTTTTCCATAAGAAGATCATGGAAGGTGTATCCAGAGGAGGTACAAAAGGATGAGAAAACATATTATTCTGCTAGCTTCTCTGCTTATGTCTGTTTCCTTGCTGACCGGATGTCACGGTTCACAGGGAAGCCAGGAATTCACTGTACCGGAAAACTTTGATACATCCAGAGAATATGAAGTGACTTTCTGGGCAAAAAACGATACAAACAAAACACAGACGGATATTTACGAAAAGGCAATTAAAGACTTTGAAGCAATCTATCCAAATGTGCATGTCAACATGCGTTTATATACCGATTACGGCAGAATCTATAACGATGTCATTACCAATATCGCCACAAAAACAACACCGAATGTATGTATCACCTATCCGGAC
Organism: Solobacterium sp.; assembly: GCA_017539825.1. Lineage (GTDB taxonomy): Bacteria > Bacillota_I > Bacilli_A > Erysipelotrichales > Erysipelotrichaceae > Bulleidia. The sequence goes on from JAFYCG010000217.1 coordinate 7,558, forward strand.
CATATTGCAACCTATCTGACCGGTGACAATGTCGTTGTACCGCTGGATGATCTGTTTGCGGATGCCAAATACGGACTTGGCGGAACAGATGTTGCCTTTGATTCCGTAGGACAAAATGAGATTGCGGAGGAGTTCCTTGAGGAATGCGCATTTGACGGACATTATTATGCAATTCCGTACATGCGTTCCACCGAAGCGGTTTATATCAACAAAACATATGTTGAAAAGCTCGGTTACGAGGTACCGGATATTCTGACATGGGATTTCATGTTTGAAGTTGCTGAAGCAGCAATGAAAAAAGAAGGGGAAAACTTCGTTGTAAACGGACAGAAGGTCATGATTCCGATCATCTACAAATCCACGGATAATATGATGATTCAGATGCTCAAACAGAAGGATGCCGGTTATTCCAATGAAGACGGAGAAATCCTGCTGTTTAACGATACGACTAAGGAATTGCTGTACATGATTGCAGAACATGCAAAAACAGGCGCTTTCTCGACCTTCAAGATTTCCAGCTATCCGGCTAACTTCCTGGATGCAGGACAATGTATCTTCGCCATCGACTCTACAGCCGGTGCGACATGGATGGGTACCTATGCGCCTCTGTCTGACATCAGTGCCGATAAGTTTGTTGAATTTGAAACGGCAGTAAGACCAGTTCCGCAATTTGATGTCAATAACCCGAAGATGATTTCCCAGGGTCCTTCCATTTGTGTTTTCAACAAGTCAGATACTCAGGAAGTCCTTGCATCTTGGCTGTTTGCACAATATTTGTTAACCAATGATGTACAGATTGCATATGCTGAGACAGAAGGATATGTTCCTGTCACAACAAAAGCACAGGAAAGCGATACCTATCAGGAATATCTCTCTTTAAGCGGTACCGATAACAACCAGCATTATGACATCAAGATTCAGGCTTCCGAACTGCTTCTCAATAACATCCAGAATACATTTGTAACACCGGTATTCAACGGTTCCACATCGTTGCGTGATGCTTCGGGACAGCTGATCGAAAATGTCACAAAATCCGTCAGAAGAAACGAAAAGGTGGATGATGCCTATATTGAAAACCTGTATAGCAGTGTAGCTTCCCTGTATCATCTTGATCAGGCAACCGGAAATGCTTCTGTATCAGGTGAAAAGGCTGATCTTGGTCCGCTGCCGTCCGCTTCAAAAGCATTGTTAATCACACTTGTGATCGTTTGGATTCTGATCGGTGCATATTATCTGTACCTTAATCAAAAAAAGAAGGCATCTTCTTAATTTAATAGATACATTCATTTCATAATCTATTATAATTATTTCGTGGATATCCACATGGAGGAAAAGAAAAATGAAAAAATTATTCAAGTCAGTTTTGACTCTCTCCCTTGTTGCAGGTCTTGCAGCATGTGGCAGTTCTTCATCCGCTGCAGGTTCTGCTGCTTCTGCAGCTTCAGAAGCTACTGAAGCAACAACCGGTGATGACGGTGTTAAATCCGAAGGTGTCATGACTTATGCTGAATATGCAGCTGCAGATCTTGATACACAGGTTGTTGTAGAAACTTACGTTCAGGCTAAACAGGGATGGTGGGAGAATTCCGCTACAATTTATACACAGGATAAAGACGGCGGTTACTTCATCTACGGTATGCCGATTTCTCAGGAAGACTATGACAAACTCGTTCCAGGCCAGAAGATCAAAGTCACAGGCTACAAGTCTGAATGGTCCGGTGAAGTTGAAATCACAGATGCAACATATGAAATCGAAGACGGCAACTACATTGCTCCGGCTCTTGATGTCACAGATCTTCTCGGCAAAGATGAGCTGATCAACCATCAGAACCAGTTTGTATCCTTCACAGGCATGACTGTTGAACCGATCGGTGATGATGCTGCTTATCTCTACAACTGGGATGGTTCCGGTACAGAAGGCGATGACCTTTACTTCAACGTTTCCAAGGATGGCAATACTTATCAGTTCACAGTTGAATCCTACCTCTGCGGTGCTGATACAGATGTCTATAAAGCAGTCAAGGAGCTCGCTGTAGGCGATGTCATCAACATGGAAGGTTTCCTGTACTGGTATGAAGGTGCAAACCCGCATATCACAAAAGTCACAAAATAAAAATCATTGAAAGCCGGACAGAGTTCCGGTTTTCTTTTTGTACATCTATGTTAAAATAGATGTACAAATTTTTATTTAGAACAAGGAGAAAAAAATATGGCTGTACAAAATATGGAATTCCCGAATCCGAGAGGATCAATAAAACTACGTGTACAGAAAGGGCACTTTGCGACCAGCCACAGTCACATCAATTACTATGTGGACCTGACATTCACCAAACATCGTTTGTCAGAAGCGAAAGAAGCTGCACGCATTCTCGCCGGTCAATATCGTTCATCTACGATCATCGATACCATTTTATGTCTTGACGGAACGGAAGTCGTCGGAGCATGCATGGCAAGTGATCTGACAAAAAACGGCATTCGCAGTCTCAACCTGCATAACACCATTTATGTAGTGACACCTGAACATACTACAGGAAGCCAGCTGATCTTCAGAGACAACACAGTTCCGATGATCAAAGGAAAGCATGTATTGATTCTGGCAGCATCCGTTACAACAGGTTATACCGTACAGGGCGGCATAGAAGCAATCCAGTACTATGGCGGAACCGTTGCCGGTGTCAGCTCCATCTTCGCTTCCACAAAAGAGTGTTTCGGATATCCTGTAAACTATGTCTTTACAACCGAAGGCATTCTGGATGATTACGTGTCCAAACCTTCACATGAATGCCCGTTATGTAAATCAGGCATCAAACTTGATGCGATTGTCAATACATACGGCATATCCTATTTTAAATAAACAGGACGGATAAAATTCCGTCTTTTTTTATGAAATGAACATGTAAGAATGTTCATTATTTTACAAATACTGAAAAAATCAAGAAAAATATTGAAAAAAATGATTATTTTATTCGCAATTTGTGAAAAATTGGATTATCATAGATGGGAAATCGTTTTTTTGTGTGGGAGGCAAAAATGACAAAGAAAGTACACATTACAGAAGTCGTGTTGCGTGATGCAAACCAGTCACAGATTGCAACACGTATGCCAAGATCGGATTTCGAGGATATTCTCGAAACAATGGATCAGGCCGGTTACTACTCCTTGGAAGTATGGGGCGGTGCCACATTTGATTCATGCCTGCGTTATCTTGACGAAGATCCATGGGACAGATTGCGTTTTATCCGTTCCAAGGTAAAAAATACGAAATTACAGATGCTGTTGAGAGGACAGAATATTCTCGGTTATAAGCATTATTCCGATGAAACGGTCAGAGCGTTCGTGCGCAAGTCCGTTGAAAACGGAATTGATATTATCAGAATTTTTGATGCCTTGAACGACCCGATGAACATGGCTACAGCCATTGATGAATGTCTGAAAGCAGGCGGTCATGCACAGGGAACCATCTGTTATACAACAAGCCCGGTTCATACATTTGAAAGTTATGTTGAGCTTGGAAAGAAGCTGGAATCCATGGGATGCAATTCCATTTGTATCAAGGACATGGCCGGTATTATGAGCCCGAAAGCATGCTACGACCTTGTTACTGAATTGAAGAAGGACTTGAAGATTCCTGTTTATGTTCATTCTCATACAACAACAGGCCTTGCACCGATGACACTTCTCAAAGCGATTGAAGCAGGTGCTGACGGTGTTGATACAGCTATATCCATCTTCTCCGGCGGTACATCTCATATGTCCACAGAGTCCCTGGTATATGCACTTGAAGAAATGGGATATGACACAGGTGTCAATCTGAAAGTATGTCAGAAGATCAATGACCATTTCAAACCGGTTCAGGCAAGATTCCTGAAAGAAGGCGGTCTGAATCCATCCGTTCTGACAACGAAGATCGACGCTTTGAACTACCAGATTCCTGGCGGAATGTTATCCAACCTGATTTCTCAGCTGACTGCCGTTGACAAACTGGATCAGCTGGACAAGGTTCTTGAAGAAACACCTAGAGTTCGTAAAGACATGGGTTATCCGCCGCTTGTTACACCGATGAGCCAGATGGTCGGTACACAGGCTGTTACCAATGTTCTGACCGGTGAAAGATACAAGATGATCTCCAACGAAGTCAAGGCATACTGCCGTGGCGAATACGGAAAATCTCCTGCACCGATCAGTGCTGAACTGATGAAGAAGGCATTAGGTGATCAGAAACCGTTTGAAGGACGTTTCGATGATACAATCGAACCGGAATTCCCGGCTGCAAAAGCATATCTTGGTGATCTGGCTGAATCTGAGGAAGATGTATTGAGTTATGTTGCATTCCCGCAGCAGGCTGAAAAATTCCTTAAGGAACGTCAGGAAAAGAAAGCTCTGAAAGTCAGTTATACAATTCAGGAGGTTCAGTAAGCATGGGAATCGGTGAAGCACTCATTATAGCAGTTTCCGGCTTTATGGTTGTCTTCCTGATGCTTGTTCTGTTGTGGTTCATTATTGTCTGCATCAATAAAGTTGTAACAACTGTTGAAGAAAAAGAAAAAGCAACAGAAGTTCCTGTTATTGAAGATGTGAAGACACCTGAACCTGTAAAACAGAATGAAACCTATGGTGGTGAAATCGCTTTATACGATGTAGATGAAAAGACTGCAGCTTGTATCATGGCGATCATCAGTGATACGACAAAGATACCGTTGAACCAGTTAATTTTCAAATCCATCAAAGCATTGGACTAAGGGGGAAAGACAAATGAAATATATCGTTACATTAAATGGCAAGAAATATGAAGTTGAAGTAGAAAAGGGCGAAGCAACTGCTGTTTTCCTCGGAGCTGCAGAAGCTGCTGCTCCTGTAACAGAAGCAAAACCGGCGGCTGCAGAACCGGTTAAAGAAGAAGCACCGAAACCGGCGGCTGCACCTGCAGGAGCAGGCGATCCGGTTAAATCACCGATGCCGGGTACAATTCTCGATGTCAGAGTGACAGTAAATCAGGCAGTCAAAGAAGGCGAAATCCTCTTTATTCTTGAAGCAATGAAGATGGAAAATGAAATTGTTGCACCGAAATCCGGAACAATTACTTCAATTACTGTAAACAAGGGTGCCTCTGTACAAACAGACCAGGTTATCGCAACCATTCAGTAGGAGAACAATTCATGAATATATTTGAAATTCTCTTAAAGATTTTCCAGGAATCCGGTTTTGCGGGATTAATCGAGGATCCGAAATCTCTCGTCATGATCCTGTTTGCATGCTTCCTGTTGTATCTTGGTATTCATAAGAAATATGAACCATTGCTGATGATTCCGATCGCATTCGGTGTATTGCTGGCAAACCTGCCAAGAACGGGTTTATCAGAAGGATTGATTCATTATCTGTCTTTGGGTGTTGAATTCGGTATCTATCCGTCACTTGTCTTCTTAGGAACAGGTGCCATGACGGACTTCGGACCGTTAATTGCGAATCCATCTTCCTTGCTGATGGGTGCAGGTGCACAGTTTGGTATCTTTACCGCATTCTTAATGGCATTATTCCTTGGATTTGATCCGAAAGTAGCTGCTGCAATCGGTGTTATCGGCGGAGCTGATGGTCCTACAGCGATTCTGACAGCTTCCAAGCTTGCGATGGAATATCTTCCGGCAATTGCAATTGCTGCATATTCCTACATGGCTTTGATCCCGATGATCCAGCCACCTCTGATGCGTTTATGCACAACTGAGAAGGAACGCAAGACTGTCATGAAGCAGACACGTTCAGTCTCCAAGAAAGAAAGAATTATATTCCCGATCGCTGTTACGATCTTTGTCGTATTACTGATTCCGGATACAGCTCCACTTGTTGGTATGCTGATGTTCGGCAACCTGTTAAAAGAAACAGGTCTGACAGACCGTTTGAGCGATACAGCACAGAATGCTTTAACCAATATCGTCATTATATTCCTCGGTATTTCCGTAGGTGCAAAAGCTGTTGCTGGAACATTCCTGACACTTCGTACAATTGAGATTGTTATTCTCGGTCTGATCGCATTCAGCTTCTCTACAATGGGTGGATTGATGCTCGGTAAGATCATGTACAAGGTAACAGGCGGTAAGGTTAATCCATTGATCGGTTCTGCAGGCGTATCCGCAGTTCCGATGGCTGCCCGTGTCAGCCAGATGGAAGGCCAGAAGGCTAATCCGAATAACTATCTGCTGATGCATGCAATGGGACCAAACGTTGCCGGTGTTATCGGCTCAGCTGTTGCTGCAGGTTTCATGTTAAAAATATTTGGTGCTTAAATCCGAAGTAATCTTCGGATTTTTGTTTGCTTTGTACATGTGTTCATATTGAAATACAAATTCAAATGAATATAATTGTAAAAAAAGGAGAACAACAACTATGAAAAAAAACAAAAAAGCATTATTCTATCACTTATTTTTCTATTATGAAATCAGGAAGATCTGAACCTGATCATAGCAGAACCCAAAGTATCTACAATCATATATGATAAAGAGGTCAGGATCACCAGATGTTCCTGACCTTTCTGCTCTGTAGGCATACAGTCAGATTGGCCTG
>JAFYCG010000218.1 GCA_017539825.1 Solobacterium sp.
ATACAACTGCAGGAAAAGCCGGTTTTCTGACGGCCATGTATGTGGTGCTTGTACCGGTTTTTTCTTTGTTTCTCGGAAGAAAGCCTTCTTTGCGGTTGTTTCTATCCATTGTTCTTGCTGCTACAGGGTTATATCTGATCAGCATTTCCGGTTCCTTTTCCCTGGCATCCGGAGATCTTTATGAGATCATCTGTGCTTTCTTATTTGCCTTTCACATTCTTGTGATTGATCATTTCGGAAAGGATGTGGATTCTGTCAGGATGTCTGCAATACAGTTTCTGACAGCAGGGATCATCTGTCTGATTCCTATGTTTCTGGAAAGACCGCAGATTGCAGAAATATTGTCTGCAGCTGTACCGGTATTATATGCCGGTATCTGCTCCAGCGGGATTGCGTATACATTACAGATGATCGGTCAGAAATATGTCAATCCTTCCGAGGCAGGGATCCTGATGTCATTGGAATCTGTTTTTGCCTTATTGGCAGGCATGATCATTCTGAAAGAGATGCTGAGTATACGTGAACTGACAGGATGTCTGATCATGTTCATAGCAGTTCTATTGGCTAACTGAAACGTCACGGAGGTTTTTTTTGAAAAAACGCATTTACAAAAACAGAGTAAATATTCAAAGGGAATTATTGTAAAATGGTATGTATGAAAACTACAATTCAGAAACTGATCATTTTATTGACACTGGTATTTTCCTTTGTGGCAGGAAGCCTGCAGGTGTTTGCAGAAGAGGATGATGGTACGGAAATCATTCATACCAGATTCTATACACTGACAACCCAGCAAAACGGGGAAATGGAAGTTGCATTCAACAGGAACTGGTTTAAGCAAGATGCCCATATTTATCAGCATGATCTGGCAAAACTTTCACTTGGTCTTGCAACGGCAGCATTCAGGCCTAACATTGCACATTCCGATGGTATCACTTCTGCGGATATGAATCTGAACGATTTTCTTACAGAAGCGCATTTCAGGGATTTGCGCAGTGATGACTATGACAAGGATCCGAACATGTACACCGTTTCTACCGTCATGGGACATCAGCGTATCGGGGAAGGGGATGAATCCTTTGAGCTGGTTGCGGTAGGCTTGTGCGGACAAGGGTATCTGGATGAATGGGAATCCAACTTTTCCATTGGTGACGGTGTTCTTCATGATGGTTTTTCCCGTTCTTCACAGCTTGTTTATGACCGTATTTTCGGTTATATTGCCTCCCAGCGTCTGAAAGGACCCTACAAGATCTGGTTATCCGGTTTCAGCCGTGCTGCTGCTGTTTCAAACATCACTGCGGCAAGGCTGGTTGATTCGTCTATGTTTGATGAATCTACTGTATTCTGTTATACCTTTGCAACACCACGTACAACACGCAAAAAGAAATCCGGCAAATACACGAATATCTTCAACATTGTCGGAAAGGATGATCCTGTTCCCTGTATTCCTTTTGCTGACTGGGGATTTGAACGGTACGGACTGGATCTTCTGACACCGGCACTGGAAACGGACAGTGATTTTAAACAGAAGAGAATCAAGGCTGATGAAGTGTACAAGAAGATCACCGGTATTGATTTCTGGACAAATCATGATGCGGATGCGATGTCAAGGACGCTTCTTTCGTATCTTTTGAAAATCTGTCCTTCCGCTTCCGTCTACAAACAAAGCCTGCAGGATAAAATCATACGATTATGGGAAGACAGAAATCCTATCAGCATCCTTTCCAACATTCTGGATATCGCCAATGATCCGTTGCTGATCAATGCAGAGACAGAAACAGAAGCCAATGGCCTTCTGGATTATCTTTCGATCATGCTTACGGATGCATTGGATGAAGAGAACATGTTCAAAAGGTGGAATAATGCAGCTTCTGTAGGCGCGAATATGTTGCAGGCACATACACCTGAATTGTATATCTCGTGGGTTTTTTCAGCTGATGAGAGAAAAGATCTCTATACAGGTCACGATAGGTATCGGAAAGTCTATATTTCAAACTGCTCTTCCGTGAATCTGCTCAGAAATGATGAAGTGATTGAAACAATTACATATACAGAAAAAGAGAATTTTGACAAGGACAGTCATAC